>JAEZJH010000400.1 GCA_023436385.1 Pseudomonadota bacterium | reverse complement strand
CGGTCGGCCGGCGTCTCCGCCACCCGGCACCAGTCGGCGACCAGGATCCCCTCCGGCAGCTCGCTCCGCGTCTCCTCGTGCACCACCCGGAGCCCGGCCGCCTCCAGCCACCGCCGCCACGCGGACGGGACCCAGGAACGAACGTGGGTCTCGTCGTGGAGGACCTCCAGCTCGTGGACGAAGGCGTCTAGCTCGGGGTCGTCCTCCCGGCCGGTAAGGTCGGCCACCACCAGCCGGCCGCCCGGCCGGAGGATCCGGGCCGCCTCCCGCACGAAGGCCGAGGGATCCGGCAGGAAGTGGTGGGGCGCGATCCGGGAGACCACCGCGTCGAAGGAGGCCGGAGGGAAGGGCAGGGATTCGGCCCGGCCCTGCCGTGTTTCGACGTTGCCGAGGCCCCGCGCCGCCGCCGCCTGGGCCACCTGGGCGAGCATGTTCGGCGAGGGGTCGTAGGCGACCACCCGGTCGACGTGGGGAGCGAGGGCCAGCGCCGCGTGCCCCGTGCCCGTGGCCACGTCGAGCACCCGGAACCCCGCGCGCGCCCCGGTCCAGGTGACGAGCTGGCCCAGGCTCGGCCCCCGGGCATGGTGGGGGCTGGTCGCGTAGTTCGGCGCGGTCCGATCGAAGCGCGATGCGGAGTCGGTCACGTGGGCCCACTCCCGGGGGCAAGGACGGCGCCGCCGCCCGCCGGCGCGGGTCGTGCGGCCCGGAAGGCTTCTTATATCACGGAATCCCCCGGCCTCCGGCCGGGCGGGTTTTGCGAATCCAGGTCTCCGCCTCCGGCCGGGGCCGCCGGGCGGGAGGGGCGTTACCGGGCGCCGGCCCTCGCGCCCAGCCACTCGATCAGGTCGATCTTGGTGACGATCGCGGTGACCCGCGGTCCCTCCTGGACCACCGCCACGTGGTCCTCGGCGAAGACGTCCTTCAGCCGGGCGATCGGGGTCTCCAGGGAGACCAGCCCCTGGAGCGGCGCCACCAGGTCGTCGATCGGGTCGGCCAGGGAGGCGGTGCCGGCCACCAGGGCGTTGAGCACGTCGTACTCGTGGATCATCCCCACCGCCTCGCCCCCGGCGCCGACCACCGGGAGCTGCGAGTAGCCGTGGCGCTTCATCCGCTCGACCACCGCGCCGATCCGCTCCCCCGGCCGCGCCGTCTCCACCTGGCCGCGGCGGTGGGCGACCAGGTCCCGGACCAGCCCCGCCCGCTCCTCGTCGCCGAGGAAGCCGTTGTCCCGCATCCACTCGTCCGAATAGAACTTGGTGACGTAGCTCTTCCCGGAGTCGGGGAGCAGCGCCACCACCACCTTCCCCCGGCCCAGCTCCCGGGCGACGTCGCAGGCGATCGCCACCGCCGCGCCGGAGGAGCCGCCGGCGAAGATCCCCTCCTCCCGGGCGAGGCGGCGGGCAGCGAGGAACGCGGTCCGGTCGTCGACCTGCCGGATCTCGTCGACCACGGAGAAGTCCATCGCCCGGCAGAGCATGTCCTCGCCGATCCCCTCCACCTGGTAGACCCGGGGCTCGGGGAGGCGGCCGGTGCGGAAATATTCATAATAGACGCTGCCGACCGGATCGACGGCGATGTTGCGGATCTCCGGGTTGTGTTCCTTGAAGTACTTGCCGGCGCCGCTCATCGTCCCGCCGGTGCCGATCCCGGCGACGAAGGCGTCGAAGCCCCCCTCCGTCTGCTTCCAGATCTCCGGGGCGGTGAAGAGGTAGTGGGCCTCGATGTTGTCGGGGCTGTGGTACTGGTTGACGTAGAAGCTGTTGGGCGTCTCCCGGGCGATCCGCTTGGCCACCGAGTAGTAGGACTCGGGGGAGTCCGCCGGGACGTTGGTGGGGGTCACCACCACCTCCGCCCCGAAGGCCTTCAGGGCGTCGATCTTCTCCCGCGACATCTTGTCGGGCATGGTGAAGACACAGCGGTAGCCGCGCACCGCCCCGACGATCGCCAGGGCCAGCCCGGTGTTTCCGCTCGTGTTCTCGACGATCGTGCCGCCGGGCTTGAGCAAGCCCGCCCGCTCGGCCTTGTCGAGGATGTGGATCGCCATGCGATCCTTGACGGAGCCTCCGGGGTTCAAGTACTCGCATTTGACCAGGACCGTGGCGTCGTCCGGCCCCACCAGCTTGTGGAGCCGGACCAGAGGTGTATCGCCGACCGCGGTCAAGATGTTCTCGTGGTAGTTCACGGCTCGCCTTCCCCCCACCCCACGCACGGAAGCACCGCCACCATGTCCGACGCCCCCGCCGAAGTCCTCCGGGCCCATGTCGCCCGGGTCACCCACGGTTCCACCGACGGCTGGACGGTGAAGAAGCTGAAGGGGGACGCCTCGAACCGTTCCTACTTCCGGGTCGCCGCTCCCGCGGGTGGGCACTCGTTCGTGCTGATGGTGATGCCGAAGGTGGTGCGGAGCGAGGAGGCGACCAAGGGCGAGGCTCCTTCCGAGTTGCCCTTCGTGAACGTCCACCGCTACCTCGACCGGCTCGGGGTGCGGGTCCCGACGATCCACGCCTACGACCCCGAGGCCCAGATCATGGTCCTCGAGGACCTGGGCGACGCCACCTTCGAGGCCGGCCTCCGGAAGGGCACCGATCCCGCCGCCCGCCGGGAAGAGCTGTACGGGCGCGCGGTGGACCTCCTCGCCACCCTCCGGGCCCGCGCCGATCGGAGCCCCGACGCCACCTGCCTCTCCTCGACCCGGGCGTTCGACTTCGCCCTCTTCCGCTGGGAGTTCGATCACTTCCTCGAGTGGGGCCTCGCCGCCCGCCACGGCGTCACCCTCGCGGGCGCGGAGAAGGCCCGGGTCGACGAGTTGGGCGACGGCCTCTGCCGGGCCCTGGCCTCGCTCCCCCGGGGCTTCACCCACCGCGACTACCAGTCGCGGAACCTGATGCTGCTCGGCGCCGCCGAGGAGCTGTGCGTGATCGACTTCCAGGACGCGCTCCAGGGGCCGATGCAGTACGACCTGGTGGCCCTCCTCCGGGACTCCTACGTGCAACTGCCGCTCGAGTTCGTGGAGCGGATGGTGCGCCGGTACCTGGCGCGCCTCGCCGCCGAGGGCGGACCGGCGGTGGATCCCGAGCCCTTCCTCGCCGACTTCCACCTCCTCACCGTGCAGCGGAAGCTGAAGGACGCGGGCCGGTTCGTCTTCATCGACCGGGTGAAGGGGAACCCCTGGTTCCTCCCCAACGTGAAGCCGTCGCTCGGCTACGTGAAGGCCGCCCTGGAGCGTCGCCCGGAACTGGCCGACCTCCACGCCATCCTCGCCCGGTACGTCCCGGAGCTCGCTTGATCGCGATGGTCCTCGCCGCGGGGCTGGGGACCCGGCTCCGGCCGCTCACCCTCCACGCGGCGAAGCCGGCGCTCCCGCTTCTCGGCTCGACGCTCCTCGAGGCCAACCTGGCGCTGGTGGCCCGGGCCGGCGCTCGCGAGGTGGTGGTCAACGCCCACCACCTCCCGGCGACGGTGGCGGCGGCGGCGCGCCGGGGCGCGGCGCGGCTGGGCCTGACGCTGCACCTCTCCTTCGAGGACCAGGTCCGCGGCACCGGCGGGGCCCTGGTC
>JAEZJH010000396.1 GCA_023436385.1 Pseudomonadota bacterium | reverse complement strand
GCCGGGCTCCCAGCCGCGCGGTCCGCGCCGCGTAGGCGACCAGCCCGTTCGCCGGCTCGATCTGCTCGAGGAGCACCATCGCCTCCCGGGCATGGCCCGAGCCGTCCGAGGCGAGCCGCAGCTTCTCCCGGGCCTCCTCGAGCAGCTCGGCGGCCCGCTCGATCCGGTCCCGGGCCGCGAAGTACGCCACCTCGGCCCGCAACTCCCGGAGCTTCTTCGTCTGGGTCCCGGAGAGTCCGGTGAGCCGCGCCGCCCGGTCGACGTAGAGGAACCCCTCCTTCATCCGCTCCGGCTCGTCGGTGCGGATCCGCGGCTCGGCCCAGCCGGCGAGGAGGTCGAAGAGGAACCGGTCGAGGGCCTCCCGCTCGTCGAACCGGGCCTCGGGGACCGGCGCCGCGCCCTCGGGGATGGGGATCGGCGTGTAGGCCTCGGCCTCGGGCGGATCGTCCGGGACGTAGGGCCGCGAGCCCCAGAGGAAGTAGCTGCCCTTGGAGATCACCAGGGCGCCGTCCTTGGTCGCGGTGAAGTAGGTCCGGTGGTTGCGCTCGACCTGCAGGTAGCCGGCGACGGCGAGGAGGCCGACCACCAGCAGGAAGACGAGCAGCTTCTTCAGCCGGTCCATCGCGGAGGTGGTGCCGGTGGGCTCTTCGGACTCGTGCATCGTACCCCCAGCCCGCGTACGCGGGGCGACCAGATTAGCAGGCCCGCGGCGCGGGGCGCTCCACTTCGACGGAGGGCCCGCGCCGATCGGCGGGCCCCCCGGCAGCCGATCACGGCAGCTTCAAGATCCCCAGGAACGGCAGGTTCCGGTACCGCTCGTCGTAGTCGAGGCCGTAGCCGACCACGAACGCGTCGGGGATGGTGAAGCCCTTGTATGCAATTTCCACCGGCGCCTTGAGCCGCGCCGGCTTCTCGAGGAGCGAGCAGACCCGGACGCTCGCCGGGTGGCGCGTCGCCAGGTTCTCCAGGAGGTAGTGCATGGTCAGGCCGGTGTCGACGATGTCCTCGACCACCAGCACGTGCCGGCCGCTGATCGGCTTGGTGAGATCGGAGGTGATCTTCACCACGCCGGTGGTCTCGGTGCCGCTCCCGTAGGAGGAGAGGCCGAGGAAGTCGACCCGGAGGGGCAGGTCGATCTGCCGGACCAGGTCGGCGACGAAGGGGAACGATCCCTTGAGGACGCCGACGACCACCAGGTCCTTCCCCTGGTAGTCGGCGGTGATCTGCGCGCCGAGCTCCGCGACCCGCTGCTGGAGCTGCTCCTCGGTGATCATCGGCTCGACGTTCTTGGCAAACACGGAAACCTCAGACGTAGGAGTTGTTCATGATCTCCCCGAAGCCGCCGCCGCCGGGGACGATGTACTGGTGCTCGTCGAGGCCCCGCTCCTCGTCCCAGCGCTCGCCGGGGACGGTGGCGAGGACGTCAGGCGGGGAGAGGCCGCGATCGAGCCGGAGCGCGTAGATCACCAGGTCGGGATGGGCGACCGTGAGGTGGCGGAGGTACTCCGGGGTGACGATCAGGTTGAGGGCGAGGATCCGCCGGGCCTTCCCCGGGACCTTCTCCTTGTAGAGCCGGATCGCCGTGTCCAGCGAGCCGCCGGTGGCGCCCATCGGATCGGGGAAGAGGAGGAAGGCGTCGTCGACGTCGCCGCCGATCTTCGCCCCGCCCACGCCGGCGCCGACCACGTGCTGCGCCTCGTCGAGCATCCGGCTCATGATCAGGTGGTCCTGCCGGACCAGCCGCGGCTCGAGGAGGTCGTTGAGCAGGTCGTAGGTCACCTGCGACGGCAGGGTGCCGGCCCTGGCGATGTTGACGGTGACCGCCCGCACCTCGGGATCGATCCCCTCGCCGTGGAAGATCCCCCGGGGGTTGGTGTCGATCATCCGGGTGGGCACCGCCAACGCCTTCCGCGGCAGCTCGGCGTTGATCACCGTCCGTACCAGGTCGGTGTACAGCTGCGCGACCAGCCGGTTGATCGCCGGCTGCCCGGTGGTCTTGGCGCAGAGCACCGCCAGCTGCGTGAGCAGGAAGGGGTTGGCCAGGATATGGACGTTGGGCCCGTACCGGTGCTCGAGCTCCGAGAGCCGGAAGGGGACTCGCTCGTAGGCACGGTCTCGCATGGCGATCTCCCTCGCACGTCGCCGCCCGCGGAAAAAGCCCGGCCGGACGGGCGGGCGCCCGGGTTGCGGCTCGTAGTTCCGGGATCGGTCTCCGACAAGCCCGGTCCCACCGGCACCTTCCCGGGTCAGTTCGACTCCTCGAGCCCCGGGATTCGCAGCTGCTCCACCGGATTGGGAAGGTGACACGCGCGGCACCGGGCCTCGTAGGCCCCGGCCGCGCCCACCCGCACCCGGTGGTCGTCCTGCACCGTCCGCTGCGAGCGCCCGGCAGGCCGCCCGCAGACCACGCAGATGGCCAGGACCTTGGTGATCTCCTCGGCGATCGCCAGGAGCTGCGGCACCGGCTCGAAGGGCTTGCCGGTGTAGTCCTGATCGAGGCCGGCGATCACCACCCGCCGGCCGGAGTCGGCGAGGCGCTGCACCGCCCCCACCACGTCGCCGGTGAGGAACTGGATCTCGTCGATCCCCACCACCTCCGTCTCGGCATGGATCGCCGCCAGGAGCTCCCCGGCCGAGTCCACCACCGCCGAGTCGAGGACCTGGGCGGAGTGGCTGACGATCTTGTCGACGGCGTACCGGTCGTCGATCCGGGCCTTGAAGACCTGGACCCGCTGGCGGGCGATCCGCGCCCGCTTGAGCCGGCGGATCAGCTCCTCGGTCTTGCCCGAGAACATCGGGCCGCAGATCACCTCGATCCAGCCGGTCCCCCGGGGAACGTGCAGCATGGGGCCTCCCGCCCGCGAACGAAGGGGGCGCAGGATCGTTGTCGGAGGGTCGCGGGTCAAGCGATCCCCCCGGCGCTCGCCTTCCGTCTCTCACTTACAGTGTCAACGTATCACACCGATCGGGCGATTTTGCGCTTGCGGCCGGCGGGCCGGCCGTTGGACGCTTCGGACTTTCGGGAGGCCCCTGCTTGTCGTTCCGGATCCTCGCTCCGGCGAAGGTGAACCTCACGCTCCGTGTCCTCGGCCGGCGGCCGGACGGCTTTCACGAGCTGTCCTCGCTCTTCGTGCCGATCTCCGTGGCCGACCGGCTCGAGGTGGCGGTGGGCGGCCGGCGTGTCCGCGTGCGGGTTCCCGGCCATCCGGAACTGGAGACACCGGACAACCTCTGCGCCCGGGCGGCGATCGCGTTCGGCGAGGAGACCGGCCTCCGCGCCGGCGTCGACGTGATCCTCGACAAGCGGATCCCGGTGGCCGCCGGCCTGGGCGGCGGCTCCACCGACGCGGCCGCGGTGCTCCGTTGCCTGGCCCGGGCCCATGGCCTCCGTGCCGGCGATCCCCGGGTGGCCCGGGCCGCCCTCCGGGTCGGCAGCGACGTGCCCTTCTTCCTCCACGGGCGCCCCGCCCACGCCCGTGGCCGGGGCGAGCTCCTCGGGCCGGCGCCGGCGCTGCCGGAGCTCCACCTCTTGGTGG
>JAEZJH010000509.1 GCA_023436385.1 Pseudomonadota bacterium | reverse complement strand
AGGCCGGACCGGGCCTGCTCGCGGCGGCGCTCGCGGCCGGGACCCTCCTCGCCGCCACCCCGGCCGCCGCCCTGGAGTCGCCGCGGGCCTGGAATTTCGACCTCTCGCTCGGCTGGTACTTTCCCGGGGACATCGGCGAAAGCCCGGGCGGAGCCTCGTTCAAAGACACCTTCGGCACGGACAACCGGTTGCTCCTCCGGGCCGGCCTCGAGCGCTACCTGTTCCAGGACTTCGGCACCCTGGGGCTCGGTTTCTCCGCCGGCTACGCGGAGTTCTACGGCCACGCCCGCTTCGCCGAGGGACCGGACGTCGGAAAGCGCTCGCCCGAGGCCTCGTCGCTCAAGCTGATCCCCGGCTCCGCCTACCTGGCCTACCGGTTCGACTGGCCGGCCCGGGAGCTGGGGATCCCGCTCGTCCCCTACGGCAAGGCGGGCCTGGGCACCTGGTACTGGTGGACGTCCGATCCGGCCGGCGACGGCGACGACAGCGGCTTCCAGGGCGGCTTCACCCTCTCCGGCGGCCTCTGCCTGCTCCTCGACTTCTTCGACCCGCGGCTCGCCCGGGATTTCGACTCCGACATGGGCGTGAACTCCACCTACCTCTGCGGCGAGTACACCGAGTGGCTGGCCTCCGGCCTGGGAGGCAACGAGGGCCAGGGCTTCGACTTCTCGGACGGGTTCTTCTCGGTGGGGCTGTCCCTGGATCTCTGAGACCGGGATTCGGTGTTAGAAGGGGCGAGACATCATCCGCCCTGCCACCACCCGGGAGATCGACCATGCCCGTCGGAGAGGACCTGATCGCGGAGATCCAGCGGCTGAAGCGCGAGCGGAACGCCGTGATCCTCGCCCACTACTACCAGGAGAGCGACATCCAGGACGTCGCCGACTTCCTGGGGGACTCCCTGCAGCTCGCCCAGGCGGCCAAGGGGACCGACGCCGACGTGATCGTCTTCGCCGGCGTCCACTTCATGGCGGAGACGGCGAAGATCCTCAACCCCACGAAGAAGGTGGTGGTGCCCGACCTCGAGGCCGGCTGCTCCCTCGCCGACTCCTGCCCGCCCGACCGGCTCGAGGCCTTCAAGCGCCTCCACCCGGGGGCGAAGGTGGTCAGCTACATCAACTGCTCGGCCGGCGTGAAGGCGCTCTCCGACGTGATCGTCACCTCCTCGAACGCGGAGGCGATCGTCCGGAGCTTCCCGCCGGAGCAGGAGCTGATCTTCGCGCCCGACCGGAACCTGGGGGCGTACCTGGCGAAGAAGCTCGACCGGCCGATGATCCTCTGGAACGGCTCCTGTATCGTCCACGAGCAGTTCAACGAGAAGAAGCTGGTCCAGCTCAAGGTCCGGCACCCGGACGCCGAGGTGATCGCGCACCCGGAGTGCGAGGCGGCGGTGCTCGCCCACGCCGACTTCGTCGGCTCCACCAAGGCGCTCCTCGAGCGGGTTCGCACCAGCCCGAAGCGCGAGTTCATCGTCGCCACCGAGCCGGGGATCTTCCACCAGATGCACCGGGCCGCGCCCGACAAGACGCTGATCGAGGCGCCGTCGAACGACGAGAGCTGCGCCTGCAACGTCTGCCCGCACATGAAGCGGAACACCATGGAGAAGCTCCGGGACTGCCTCCGGGACCTCACCCCCGAGGTGGACGTGTCGGAACCGCTCCGCACCCGGGCCCTGGCGCCGATCGAGCGGATGCTCGAGCTGTCGAAGCCGAAGGCGGCGTAGCCGCGTCTCCGCGTCGCGGCCGCCCCGGCGGCCGTCGGCGCCGGTTCTCCGCGACCGCGCTTCGCGGACGTCGGGCCCCTGGGGTATGGTGCCGGCCGTGCGTGTCCTCGGCATCGATCCCGGCTCCCGTCACACCGGCTACGCGGTGATCGAGGAGCGCGAGAGCCGGCTCCGGCTCCTCTCGATCGGCACCGTCTCGCCCGGCGATTCGCTTCCGCTCCCCGAGCGGCTGGCGGCGATCCACCGGGGCCTGGCGGAGGCGATCGAGCGGGCGGAGCCGGACGCGGTCTCCATCGAGGAGGTCTTCCACGCGGAGAACGCCCGGTCGGCGCTGGTCCTCGGGCAGGCCCGGGGCGTGGCGCTCCTCGCCGCGGCGCTCCGGGAGCTCCCGGTGCACGAGTACTCCGCCAGCGAGATCAAGCGCGCGGTGGCGGGCAACGGGCGGGCCGGCAAGGAGCAGGTGGGCCGGATGGTGGCCCTGGTCCTGGGCGGCGAGGTCCCCGGCGACGAGCACGCCTGCGACGCGGCCGCCGCGGCGATTTGCCACCTCCACCGGGCCCGACTCCCGGCGGCGGTCCGCGCACGGGTCACGCCGGCGCCGGCCGGAAAACGGGTCCGCGGGTTCGGACGGGGAGGGCGCAGGTGATCGCGCAGCTGAACGGCAGGGTGGTGCGGAAGGGCGAGGGAACGGTGGTGGTCTCGGTGGGCGGGGTCGGCTACCTCGTCACCGTGAGCGAGAGCACCTTTCACACCCTGCCGATGGGCGCGGAGGTCGCGCTCCGGATCCACACCGCGGTCCGGGAGGACGCGATCGAGCTCTTCGGCTTCGGCTCGGAGCTGGAGGAGACGATCTTCCACGAGCTGGTCCGGGTCCCCGGGGTGGGACCGCGGACGGCGATGGGGATCCTCTCCGGCGGCTCGCCCCTCGAGCTCGCCCAGATGATCGCCGCGGGCGACCTGGCCCGGCTGAAGAAGCTGCCCGGGGTGGGGAAGAAGACCGCCGAGCGGATGGTGGTGGATCTGAAGGACCGGTTCCAGGCCTTCTCCGGTGCCCTGCCGGCGACGGCGGTTCCGGCGGCCCCGGCCAAGGGGAAGGCGGCCCCGCCTCCCGACGACCTGCTCCTGGCCCTGGGGGAGCTGGGGTTCAAGCCCGCCGAGGCGGAGCGGCTGGCGGTGATGGCCCGGGATCGGGCAGGCCTCGACGCGCCCCTGGAGAAGCTGGTCCGCGAGGCGCTCCGGGCCCGGTAGCCGGACCCCGCTCGCGCCGCGGGCGCCGCGTTTCCCGGCGGCGACCCGCGTTGGAACGCCTCCGGGCGATGTCGGCCCCCCGTGGTAAGGTCCGCGACCGATGAGGAAGAGCCCCGCGCCCCCGATCGATCCCGCACCCGTCCCCGGCGACGCCGAGGCGGAGGCCTCGCTCCGTCCCCGCACCTTCACCGACTACATCGGGCAGAAGACGGTGGTCGGCAAGCTCGGGGTCTACGTCTCCGCCGCCCGCCGTCGGGGCGAGGCCCTCGATCACTGCCTCTTCTCCGGACCTCCGGGCCTGGGCAAGACCTCCCTCGCCCACGTGATCGCCGCCGAGCTGGGCTCGAAGCTCCACTACACCAACGGCCCGGCCCTCCAGAAGAAGGGCGACCTCGCCGGCATCCTCACCAACCTCGAGCCCCGGGACGTCCTCTTCATCGACGAGATCCACCGGCTCAACCCGGCGGTGGAGGAGAGCCTCTACCCGGCGATGGAGGACTTCCGCTTCGACATCGTCATCGACAGCGGTCCCGCCGCCCGGGCCCTCCGCATCGACCTCCCCCGGTTCACGCTGGGGGGCGCCACCACCCGCACCGGGATGCTGGCGAGTCCGCTCCGGGACCGCTTCCCGATCATCGAGCGGCTCGACTTCTACCCGGTGGACGAGCTGCAGACGATCGTGGAGCGCTCCGCCCGGATCCTGGGGATCCCCACCGATCCCGACGGCGCCCGGGAGATCGCCCGCCGCTCCCGCGGCACCCCGCGGATCGCCAACCGGCTCCTCCGCCGGGTCCGCGACTTCGTGCAGGAGGCGGGGGGGAAGCGCATCGACGTCAAGGGCGCCGACGCCTCCCTGGCCCGGCTGGAGATCGACAGCGCCGGCTTCGACTCGATGGATCGCCGCCTCCTCCTGGCGATCATCGACCGCTTCGGCGGCGGGCCGGTCGGCCTCGACACCCTGGCCGCCTGTGTCGGCGAGGAGCCCGACACCCTCGAGGACGTGCACGAGCCCTTCTTGCTGCAGGAGGGCTTCCTGGTGCGTACGCCCCGGGGTCGCTGCGCCACCCGCCGGGCCTACGAGCACCTGGGGCGTGTCGCCCCCAAGGGCCAGGCCGACCTGTTCTGACGGATCGCCCGGCAACTCGTCTCGCCGGTCAGCGGCGCCACATCCGCTCGTCGAAGCGGTGGGTGCCGCCACCGCCCATGCGGCGCCAGCCGCCCTCCTCGTCGGTGCGCCAGACCCGGCCGGCGAACGGCCGCACCAGGATCAGGCCGGTGACGAAGCCGCCGATGTGGGCCCAGAAGGCGATGCCGGAGTCCGGGCCGAAGACGCCCAGGAGCTGGAGCAGGAACCAGAGTCCCAGGAACACCACCGCCGGGATCCACATCAGCCGCAGGAAGAAGAAGATCGGCACCAGCGCCAGCACCCGGGCGTGCGGATAGAGCAGGAGGTAGCCGCCCAGGACCCCGGCCACCGCGCCCGAGGCGCCGACCATCGGGATCTCCGAGCCGGGATCGGTGACCAGCTGCACCCCCGCCGCGGCCAAGCCGCAGAGGACGTAGAAGGCCAAGAACCGCAGGTGGCCCATGTCGTCCTCGACGTTGTTCCCGAAGATCCAGAGGAAGAGCATGTTGCCGCCCAGGTGCAGCAGCCCGCCGTGGGAGAACATGCTGGTGAAGATGTTGCTCCAGGGCGGGAGGAAGGCCCAGGGCGACAGCTCCTGGCCGGTCACCAGCTCCTTGGGGACCAGGCCCAGGAGATAGACCGAGCGCTCCAGCCCTACCGACACCTGGAGCAGGTACATCGCCACGTTGGCGGCGATCAGGGCACCGGTGACATAGGCCCGGCGGCGGGTGGGGATGTCGTCCTTGAGCGGGAACAAGGCGTCCTCGTGGGCAGGAGGGCGACCGCGGGCGGCCGCTTGCGGGTCGGACGGGGTTTGTTATACCGTCCCGCGCCGTTTTGGACCGGGAACCGGCCCAACTCCCGGTGGTTGCTGGCGGTTTTCGACCTCGACGCGGAAGCCGGCCCCGAGGCCGGGCCCTCGTCCGGCGAGTGGTGCGGAGCGAGGGCGGCGAGGTAGGGCGGCTGCGGCGGCATCGCGAAGTATGACAGCGATGTCGCGAAATCCGTCGGCTCGAATGTGTTGCGGGGGCTCCGCGGGGCGTTAAAATCTCGCCCCACCGCGTCCGGCCGCCCGGAAACAGGACGTGAAGTCGGGCGGTTGCGAGGGGGAGTCCCCGAATGCGGGGGAGGGGACGAGCAGTGGGCACGTCGCTTGCTAGCAGTCCCCCGGGCGAGCTTCAGAGCGGATGACACCCGGGTAGATGCCCGAACGGAGTCGACGGAGACATGAGCCAGCTGAGCCAGCGGACGCTGAAGAGCCGGGTTTCCTGCACGGGGGTGGGCCTCCACTCGGGCGCCCGGATCGACCTCGCGCTGCTGCCCGCGCCCGCCGACACCGGGATCGTCTTCGTGCGGACCGACCTGCCGACGCCGGTGGAGATCCCGGCGCGGGCGGAGTTCGTGGTGGACACCCGCCTGGCGACGACCCTCGGCAAGGACGGGGTCCGCGTCGGCACGGTCGAGCACCTCCTCTCGGCGCTGGCCGGCCTCGGCATCGACAACTGCCGGGTCGAGGTCTCCGGCCCCGAGGTCCCGATCATGGACGGGTCGGCGGCGCCGTTCGCCTACCTGATCCTCTCGGCCGGCATCGAGCAGCAGAAGGCGACCAAGCGTTTCCTGGTGATCCGGAAGCCGGTGAAGGTGGTCGAGGGTGACAAGGAGGCCCGTCTGCTCCCGGCCCCGCAGCTGTCGATCTCCTTCACCATCGACTTCGCGCACCCGCTGATCTCCAACCAGAGCTACCGCCTCGACGTCTCCGACCGGGCCTTCTACCGGGAGATCGCCCGGGCCCGGACCTTCGGCTTCCTCAAGGAAGTGGAGATGATGAAGTCGATGGGCCTCGCCCGCGGTGGCTCGATCGAGAACGCCATCGTCATCGACGACTTCTCGATCCTCAATCCGGACGGCCTCCGCTTCCCCGACGAGTTCGTCCGGCACAAGATCCTCGACTCGGTGGGCGACATCTCCCTCGCCGGGATGCCGGTGATCGGCCACCTGGTGTGCAAGAAGAGCGGTCACGCGCTGAACCACAAGCTGATCACCCAGGTGCTCGCCGACGCCTCCGCCTATGAGGTCGTCCAGGTCGAGGAGCCGCGGCAGCTCGATCGGCTGGACATCCGGGTGCCGGCCTGGGCCGCCGCCGAGGCTCTCGCGTAAGCGCCCCCGCAGAGCTTGCTTCCCCCACGAGGGCCTGCCGACTCGATCGGTGGGCCCTCGGCACATTAAGGGCCGGCGGATTGGGGCGGCCGCGGCTAGAATGGCCCGAAACCTTCGTCCCGGAGTTCGAAGCACATGGCGGCACCGACCACCCGCGCCGGCGAGGCGACCCGGACCGAGAGGACCCGCATCCTCTCCGGCGTCCAGCCCTCCGGCACCCTGCACCTGGGCAACTACTTCGGCGCGCTCGCGCAGCACCTCGCGCTCCAGCACGAGTTCCCCGGCGAGGCCTTCTACTTCATCGCCAACTACCACGCGCTGACCACCGTGCAGGACGCGGAGCGGCTCCGCCAGCTGACCCGCGACGTGGCCACCGACTACCTGGCCCTCGGCCTCGATCCGGCCAAGGCCACCTTCTTCCGCCAGAGCGACGTGCCCGAGGTCTGCGAACTGACCTGGCTCCTCTCTACCGTCACCGGCACGGGCCTCCTCGAGAAGGCCCACTCCTACAAGGACAAGGTGGCGAAGGGGATCGCGGCCTCGGTGGGCCTCTTCACCTACCCGGTGCTGATGGCGGCCGACATCCTGATCTATCGCTCCACGGTGGTCCCGGTGGGCGAGGATCAGGTGCAGCACGTGGAGTTCGCCCGGGACATGGCCGGCTACTTCAACAACACCTACGGCGGCGGCGAGGTGCTGCTCCCGCTCCCCACCTACCGGCTCTCGCACGGGCAGAAGGTGCCGGGTGTCGACGGCCAGAAGATGTCGAAGAGCTACGGAAACACCATCGGGATCTTCGACGAGGGCGCGACGCTGAAGAAGAAGGTGATGGGAATCAAGACCTCCACCGTCCCGCTCGGCGATCCCCTCGATCCGACCACCGACACCGTCTTCGCGATCTACAAGCTGGTCGCCTCGCCGGAGGAGACCGCCGACATGGAGCAGCGCTACCGGACCGGCGCGATCGGCTTCGGCGGGGCGAAGAAGGAGCTGCTCGCCAAGCTGGAGGCGCACTTCGCCGAGGCCCGGGCCCGCCGGAAGGAGCTCGAGCGTACGCCGGAGACGGTGGAGCGGGTCCTGCGCGAGGGCGCGGAGCGCGCGCGGGCGGAGGCGCGGCGGACCCTGGAGCTGTGTCGGCGCGCCTGCGGGCTGAGCTGAGGCCGACGGGAAGGAGTCGGCGGCCGGCCGCGGTTCTGCCGGGGCGAGACCGAATTGCCGCTTCCCCGCGCGGGGCCCCCGATCGAAGATCGGCGCCGCCTCGCGCCTTGCCGTTCGGAGAGGCCTTGCCTCCCGGGGAGGTCCCCCGGAACCCGGGCATTCCCTTGACCGACCCGGGGTTTCGTCGCAAGCTGCACCGCTTTTTCGGGCGACTACGCCCACTGGAGCCCATGTGAAACGCCTCGTCTTCGCCGTCGCGCCCGCGCTCGGGCTGCTCCTCGGCGCTTGCACCAACACCGCCGGTTCGGTCGGCCCCAACGCCCCGAAGGGCGCCCTCGCGCCCGCCGAGGATCCGAACACCGTGGTCGCGCTGGTGAACGGCGAGAAGGTCACCCTCGCCGAGCTGGACAAGGCGCTGATGGGCCAGCTCCGTGCCATGGAGAAGGAGCACCGCGAGCAGGTCTTCAAGATCCGCGAGCAGGGCCTCGAGCAGATGGTGGTCGAGCGCCTGGTCAAGGCCGAGGCGAAGAAGCGCGGCGTCTCGGAAGAGGAGCTCCTCAAGGCCGAGGTCGAGGCGAACGCCCAGCCGGCCACCGAAGCGGAAGCCAAGGCCTTCTTCGACATGAACGCGGCCCGGATGCCCTCCGCCGACTTCGAGGAGGTGAAGCCCCGCATCATGCAGTTCCTGACCCAGCAGAAGCAGGGCCAGGCGATGATGGCCTTCGTCGACAAGCTGAAGGCCGACGCGAAGGTCGAGCTGAAGCTCGAGAAGCCGGAGGAGCCGGCGGTCGAGGTGGCCGCCACCGGTCCCGCCAAGGGCGGCGCCAAGGCCGCGGTCACCATCGTCGAGTTCTCCGACTTCCAGTGCCCGTTCTGCTCCCGCGTCAACGGCACCATCGAGCAGGTGCTGAAGACCTACGGCGACAACGTCAAGGTCGTCTTCCGCGACTACCCGCTGCCGTTCCACGCGCAGGCCCCGAAGGCCGCCGAGGCCGCGCACTGCGCCGACGAGCAGGGCAAGTTCTGGGAGATGCACGACAAGCTCTTTGCCAGTCAGCAGGCCCTCGCCCCCGACGACCTGAAGAAGCACGCCGGCGCGATCGGCCTCGACCAGGCCAAGTTCGACGCCTGCCTCGACTCCGGGAAGATGGCGGAGAAGGTGAAGAAGAACTTCGAGGAGGGCGCCGAGGCTGGCGTTCAGGGCACCCCGGCGTTCTTCATCAACGGCCGGCTGATCTCCGGCGCCCAGCCGTTCGAGGAGTTCAAGCGGGTGATCGACAAGGAGCTGACCCGGGCCGGCGTGGCCATCCCTTCGGCGCCCGCGGCCGCGGCCGAGGCCGGCCACGAGGGGAAGGGCCACAAACGGTCCGACCCCCTCGGCGTGTCACCACGCGGCGGTCGCCCCTCCAGGCGGCCGCCGCCTCGTCGTATCCGGGAGTCTCGAAGATGAGCGGCGTCGGCAGCGAAAGCGCGAAGCCCCTGGCCGGGCGGAGGCCCTGCCGGCAGATCCGCCTGGGCGCGGTCGCCATCGGCGGCGACGCGCCGGTCTCCGTCCAGTCGATGACCACCGCCGACACCCGGGACCTCGAGGCCACCGTGGCCCAGTGCCGGGAGCTGCAGGCGGCAGGTTGCGACATCGTCCGGGTCGCCGTCCCCGACGAGGACGCGGCGGCGAACCTCGCCGACATCGCGCGGTCGGTGACCATCCCGGTGGTGGCCGACATCCACTTCAACCACGTCCTCGCCCTCCGGGCGATCGAGGCGGGCGTCGCCGGCGTGCGCCTCAACCCCGGCAACATCGGCAGCGCCCGGCGCGTCGCCGAGGTGGTCCGAGCGGCGAAGGAGCGGGCCGTCCCGATCCGCATCGGCGTGAACGGCGGCTCCCTGGAGAAGGAGCTCCTCGAGCGCCACGGCGGGCCCACCCCCGAGGCGATGGTCGAGAGCGCCGCACGGCACGTGCGGATGCTCGAGGAGCTGGACTTCCGGGACATCAAGATCAGCCTCAAGGCCTCCGACGTGCCCACCATGGTGCGGGCCTACCGCCTCGCGGCGAGCACGTTCCCGTACCCGCTTCATCTCGGCGTCACCGAGGCGGGGACGCTGGTCCAGGGCGCGGTGAAGTCGTCGGCGGCGATGGGGATCCTCCTCGCCGAGGGCATCGGCGACACCATCCGCGTCTCCCTCACCGCCGACCCGGTGGAAGAGGTCAAGGTCGGCACCCTGCTCCTGAAGAGCCTCGGGCTCCGGGAGGGCGGCCTCACCCTGGTCTCCTGCCCGACTTGCGGCCGCTGCTCGGTGGACATGATCTCCGCCGCGGAGCGGATCGAGAAGGCGCTCGCCCAGGTGCAGGACGAGGTCCACGTCGCGGTGATGGGCTGCGAGGTGAACGGCCCGGGCGAGGCCCGGGAGGCCGACGTCGGCATCGCCTACGGCCACGGGGGCGTGGGCCTGCTCTTCAAGAAGGGCAAGCTGATCCGCCGCTGCGCCGCCGAGGAGTTGGAGGGGGCGCTGCTCGCGGAGGTCGGAAACATCGTCGAGGAGCGGCGCCGGTCGCTCCCCATCGTCGGCCAGACCGACCCGGCGGCGGGCCGGTAACCCGCAGAGGAATCCATGCGCTTTTCGAAGGCCTTCATCCCCACGCTCAAGGAGTCGCCCGCCGACGCGCAGGTCGCGTCGCACCAGTTGCTCCTTCGGGCCGGTTTCATCCGCCAACTCGGCGCCGGCATCTACTCGTACCTGCCGCTCGCCTACCGCTCCCTCCGCAAGGTGGAGCGGGTGATCCGCGAGGAGATGGAGCGGGTCGGGGCCCAGGAGTTCTACCTCCCGGCGCTCCACCCGGCGGAGATCTGGCAGGAGTCGGGCCGCTGGGACGTGATGGGCCCCAACATGTTCCGGCTCAAGGACCGGAAGGGCGGCGACTACGGCCTGGGGATGACCCACGAGGAGATCTTCACGGTCGTCGCCCGGAACGACGTCCGCTCCTACCGGGAGCTGCCGCAGGTCTGGTACCAGATCCAGACCAAGTTCCGGGACGAGCCCCGGCCGAAGTCGGGCCTGCTCCGGGTCCGGCAGTTCACCATGAAGGACGCCTACTCGTTCGACGTCGACCGGGCGGGTCTCGACATCGCCTTCGAGCACCAGCGGCGGGCCTACCACCGGATCTTCTCCCGGTGCGGCCTCTCCTTCGTGGCGGTGGAGGCCCACTCGGGCTCGATGGGCGGCTCCCAGTCCACCGAGTTCATGGTGAAGACCGACGCCGGCGAGGACGACATCGCCGCCTGCCCGGCCTGCGGCTACGCCGCCAACACCGAGAAGGCGACCAGCCGGGTGGCGCCCGAGGCCGACGGCCCGGGGCTGCCGGCGCCGGAGCGGTTCCCCACCCCGGGCGTCCGCACCATCGAGGATCTGGAGAAGCCGCCCTTCGGCGTCAGCGCCAAGCGGCAGCTGAAGACCCTGGTGTACATCGCCGACGAGAAGCCGGTGATCGCCGTGGTCCGGGGCGACCAGGAGCTGAACGAGGCCAAGCTGCAGTCGGCCACCGGCGCCGTCGAGGTCCGGCCGGCCCACCCCGAGGAGATCCAGC
>JAEZJH010000338.1 GCA_023436385.1 Pseudomonadota bacterium | reverse complement strand
CCCGGTTCGGCGGCTATGCGTCCGAGGTGGTCGTCGACGGCGCCCGGGTCCGGCGGCTGCCGGAGGGGATGGGCTTCGACGAGGGCGCGGCCCTGGTCGCCCAGTACCTCACCGCCCTCCACGCGCTGACCCGCGTCGCCCACGCCCGGGCCGGTGAGGTGGTGTTGATCCACGCCTGCGCCGGCGGCGTCGGCACCGCGGCCGTGCAGCTCTGCAAGGCGCTGGGCTGCACGGCGGTGGGCACCTCGTCGAGCGACGAGAAGCTGGCGTATGCCCGGGGGCAGGGCCTCGACGTCGGGATCAACTACCTCCGCGAGGACTTCGAGCAGGCCGTGCGCCGGCGGTTCGAGCGAGGTGTCGACATCGCCCTCGATGCCAACGGCGGGGCCTCCTTCGGCAAGTCGTTCCGGTGCCTGGCGACCGGCGGCCGGCTCGTCGTCTACGGCGCCGCGGCGGCGCTGCCCTCCGCCCGGACCCTCGAGGCGGTGCGCGAGTGGCCCCGGGCCGCGTGGGAGTTCGCCCGGCAGCGTTGGTTCCGTCCGTTCGAGCTGATCGAGCGGAACGTGAGCGTGGCCGGGCTCCAGATCCTGCTCCTTTGGGACCAGGTGGACCTCCTGGGGGCGGAGCTGGACGAGCTGCTCGGGCTCTACCGGGAGGGCAAGGTGCGCCCCGTGGTCGACCGGGTGTTCCCGCTGGCCGAGGCGGCCTCGGCCCACCGCTACCTGGCCGAGCGGCGCACCAGGGGCAAGGTTCTCCTCGCGCCCTGAAAGATTGATCGGCCTCCGGCGTTGACAGCCCGGCGCCGGTCGGCTAGATCAGCGCGCCTGTGACGCCGAAATCCCGAACGGCGGAACGCGCAGCAGCAGTGGCAGTGCCGGGGAGTGGCTCAGCCTGGTAGAGCACCTGGTTCGGGACCAGGGGGTCGCAGGTTCAAATCCTGTCTCCCCGACCAAGATGGATGCCCCGCAAGTCCACCGACTTGCGGGGTTTTTTCTGCCCGGGGGTCGCCTCCCGACCCCGACTGTGGCAGCACTGTGACAGGCGGCGAGGCGGGTTCCGCGGCCGCGGCGGCCCGCCGCAGGGGAACCACCTCCCCCTCCCGCAGCTCGACCTTCAGCTTCGCCACCGCCTCGCAGAGCGTCGGCCAGCGGAGCGTGGTGTAGCTCGCCACGATGTCCGCGCCGGCCGGCGTGTGCGTGATCCAGCGGAGGACCTCCGGGCTCGCCCCGTCGTCCTGGGCCAGGCTGATGAAGGTCCTCCGGAGGTCGTGGAGGCGCCGGGGCCGCAGCTTCAGCCGCTCGAGGTCCTCGAGGAGCCTCCGCAGCGCCCGCACCCCGGACCGCAGCGTCACCCCGCCGTCGACGCGCGAGGGCACCACCAGGTCATCGGCCGTCGGCGCCCGGCCGACCTGCAGCGGCCAGCCCTCGATCCGCCACGCGGCCAGGATCCGGGCGAGGGTGGGATGCACCGGCACCGGCCGGACGGCGCCGGTCTTCGTCTTCCCGACCGTCCTCCGGTGGCGGGAGTAGGCCACGGCGACGGTGAGGCGCGAGAGCGGCGCCAGGGCCCCGTCCCACGCGCGCCAGCGGAGCGCCGCGAGCTCGCCCCACCCGAGCCCCGCGAGGCCGAGGAGGGCGTAGACCACCCGGCGGTCGGCCGGGATGTCGGGATGCGAGATCAGCTGCTCGAGCTCCTCCCTCGTGAACACCGCGCCGCCACGCCACTCCGGATCCTTGTCGGCGAGGCCGGGCAGGTCGTCGCGGTCGAGGGTGCAGGGCGAGGTCTGGAGCAGCTCCGCCCGGACCGCGTCGGCCATCATCCTCCGGAGGGTGGCGTAGGCGTGCCGGACCGTCCGCGGGGCGAGGACCCCGCCCCGCTCCGACGGGTGCCGCTGCAGGTCTTCGACGAGGGTCCGGACGTGGCGCGGACGGACGTCCTCGAGCAGCAAACCGCCCAGGGCAGGGAGGAGGTAGAGCTTCAGCCGGCGCTCGTCCTGGTCGGCCATCGCGAGGCCCCGGGCCTTGCGGCGCTCCACCCAGCGCTTCGACCACGCCTGCACCGTCGGCCGGCCGTCCTCGGCCCCGACCTCGGCGCCGGCGGCGATCCGCTGCCGGATGGCCTCGAGGACGCGTTCGGCATCCTTCTCGCGCCCGACGGGCAGGCCCGTGCTCTCCCGCCGCCGGACGCCGGCGCCGTCGTAGTACCAGATCCAGAGCACACCGCCGCGGGCGTAGACCCCGCCCTTGTTCTTGGCTCTCATCGTCGTCCCCGCGCCATGATGCGGGCAGCGAGGTCGCCGACGTCAACCGGCGGCGCGTCCCCCGCCCGCATTGCCGCCTCGAGGTCCGCCAGGGCCACGCGGTAGTGGCCCCGGCCGGCGCCCACCCGGCGACGTGGCAGCCGGCCCGCGTGGATCCACTCCCGGATCGTGTCCTCGGAGCAGCCGGCGTGCTTCGCGGCCTGGGCGACGGTGAGGTACCCCGTCGCCGGCAGAGGCGCCGGGGCCTGCCCCACCCTCCCGAGCGCCCGTTCGACGGCGCGCTCGACGATTTCCTCGAGCTGCTCCTGGCTGAGCAGCACCACCGGCGCCGCGCCCATCACCGCACCCCACCGATCGCTCGCTCCAGCATCTCGCCGAGTTCGGCGCGCGCCTGCCGCTTGGAGAGCCCATCCGCCCTCGCCCACCGCTCGAAGATGCGCCGGCGCTGCGACGGCCGGAGGACCACGCCCCGGCACAGGACCGCGACGACGCGGGCGGCCGGCACCACGAAAGTCGGGAACGGGTCTTCCTGACTGCGCTCGACCTCGCCGACCGGCTCGACAAGGTAGAGGTCGCCATGGCCGTACAGCGAGGCGTGCCAGCGAGCGTACTCGCGGTCCTCGGTTACGTAGACGCGGTCCTGGCGGTGGCTCGCGGGGTCGACCCCGCGGTACGACCCGCCCTTCGCCCGGGCCTCGCACCAGGGGCAGCCCGGGTGCCGGTGGTCCCGAGAGTGGCCGGGCTCCAGCATGCCCCCGATCGCCAGGCCGGGGACTCCGCCGTGGTAGAGCGCAGCCATCCCTACCTCCCTCCGATCCGTTTGGCCGCCCGGCGGATCAGCCTCGCCTGCTCCTCGGTCGCCGCGGCCGCGAGCGTCCGCCCGCGGCGGCGCAGCACCCGCGCCTCCCCCTCGAGTTCCAGCGCCATCGCCCCCACCTCCGCGAGGACACGGCGCAGCTCGTCCGCCCGGGCCTGCATCACCGCACGCCCGTGGTCGGCGATCCACACGGCCTCGCCGCCGGCGATCGCCAGCTCGAGCCGCCGGCGGCGGATCGCGGCGTCCAGTTCGAGCCGGCCCTGGTCGGCGGCGAGGTGACAGCACCGGGCGACGACCTGGTCGAGCGCCTCGAGCGTCGGCGCCTTGCGGACCTCCTCGATCGCCACCGCGTAGGCCCACCGGGGGAACGGTTTCTCAGCCACGGTCGGCCTCCTCGGCCAGTGCCGCGCGCTCCTGGATCATCTCGTCGTCCCAGAACCCATCGAGGAGGATCGCGGTCTCGCCGGGGCGGAAGCTCTTGACGAACTGGGCGTGATCCTCCACCCACTGGTCGAGGACCTTCTGCAGCGCGGCTCTGCCGGAACGCGACAGGTTCTCGCCGGCGTCCTCGTGATGCTCCTCGAGCGCGTGCTCGATCAGGTCGTCGGCATCGAACCCCAGGCCGTACTCCTCGCAGGCCCAGCAGTACTCAGGCAGCTCCGTCTCGGGGTGGTCGCTGAGGTAGTCCTTGAGGTCGCCGAGCCCGTGGAAGAAGCCGTCGTCGGGACCGAATCGGAAGTCCACGAAGACGCTCTCCGCGTTTGACTCGCGCCAGCTCACCTTCGGCGCGGCCTCGAACGCCTTTCGCTCCCGCTCCGCCTCCGCGGCATTGAGTCTGTCGCGGTCGCAGGCGTCGCAGAGATCCCCGAGCCGGCTCGCCGGCCGGCCGCAGCCCTTCGAGCATGGCTTGTGCGCGCAGTGGAACGCCGCGTCCTCGCGGCCCTCGTCCGTACCCTGGCCCACCACCAGGCGGCAGACCCCGCAGGCGTAGGCGACCACGGTCGACTTGTCCGCGACGAAGAGGGCCAGCGGTTCGACCGGCCCGACCTTGAGTGTCTCAGCCATGTTTCACCTCAGTCCGCTCACGGGATCGGGCAGTCGGGGCAGATGGTGTGCTTCGGCGATCCTCCGCCGAGAAGGGCTCGAAGGTGGTTTTCGAATTCCGCAGTCTCGATCTCGCCCCGCCACCAGGTGGCGGCCGCCTCCGCGACCCGCGTCGAGGCGGCGGCGGTGTCGAGCAGGCGCTGATAGGCGGCGCGCGCCTCGTCCCGCTCGAGCACCGCGGTGGAGTGCGCCAGCTCGGCCTCGGCATGCTGATTCCGCCAGCTGTCGCGGTCGCGCTGGAGGTCCGCGGCGCGCTCCTCGGCGTCGGCCTCGCGCCTCCTCCGCGGTCACGGCTTCGGCTTCGGCCTGCCGTTTCCACTGGTCCCTCTCGCGTTCGGCGGCGGCGCGGCGGGTGCGGAGGGCCACCACTTCAAGGTCAGCCACGGCCGGACTCCTTCCCCGCCAGCGCGGCGATGGCGTCTGCGATCTTGGACGCCTCCATCGCGCGATCGAAAAAGGGACTCCGGAGCCCCGACGCCTCGCTCAACCCGTCAGCGGCAGCCAGTACCAGACACTTCTCCTGCCGCCCCTTCGCCACCCCCTCGGCCTCCCGCAGCGCGGCGGTGCGGGCGGCACGGCGCGTCTCCTCGACCAGCCCGTCGAGGTCCGACAGGAACACAGTCACGCGATCCCGGCCATCACATCGGGCGGCCATGATCCCCTGCCGGATGCGCTGCGGCAGATAGGCTAGGTCAGCCACGCCCCACCTCCAGCGCGGCGAGGGCGGAGACGCAGGCGTCCTCCAGCATGGAGCCCGTCTCGGCGCCCTCGTTGCCCGGGTCGCAGACCGGACATGCACCGACCCGCGCCATGTTCCGTGCCTCGGCCAGCGCACTCCGAAGGGCAGGCTCGACGGCAGCGCGCAGCCGCTTCCGCTCCTCGACGCGGGCGTCACGGGCGGCAGCGGTCAGCGCGCCGATGAGGATCGTTGCCTCCTGGAGCGGGTCCACGGCGCGAACCAGGGCCTCAGCCATCCGGGCCGCCCGCTCGTCCACGATCAGGCCGCGCTCCGTCCACGGCTTCGTCATGGCTTGTCTCCGTTCAGCGCTGCGAGGGCGCGGCGGGCGGCCTTGATGTCTCCGGCTCTCACGCGGATGTGCAGGTCGATCGCGTCGTCGTTGAAGATGCCAGCCCACCCGCCGACAGGCTCGCCCATGTAGCGGGTCAGCAC
>JAEZJH010000323.1 GCA_023436385.1 Pseudomonadota bacterium | reverse complement strand
GGCTACGGCAGCCCCGCCACCGCCGCCACGAATCCGGCCAGCTCCCGGCTGAAGCTCGCCGGCGACTCGAGGTTGGCGAGGTGCCCGGCCTCCGGGATCACCGCCAGCTTCGCCCCGGGGATCTTCTCCGCCAGCGCGCGCATCCCCTCCGGCGGGGTGAGGGCGTCCAGGGCGCCGCAGAGGAGGAGCGCCGGCACCTTGGCGGCGGCGAGGGAGGCGGTGGCGTCCGGCCTATCGCGGAGCGCCGCCAGGGCGCCGGAAAGGCCCGCCTCCGGGACCGACTCCATCAGCGACCGCACCCGGGCCACGAGATCGAGGCGCTCCTGGAGTGTCGCCGGCGCGAAGAGCGGCGGGAGGAGCGCGTCGACGAGCTCGCGCTTCCGCCCCTCCGCCACCAGCCGGAGCTGGCCGCTGCGCTTTTCCTTCACCTCGGGTGGATCCGCCTCCGCCCGAGTGTCGGCCAGGATCAGCGCCTTCACCCGCTCCGGGAAGAGCCGGTGGAAGGCCATCGCCACGTAGCCGCCCATGGACAGGCCGCCGACGATCGCCCGCCCGATCCCCAACGCGTCGAGGAGCGCCGCCACGTCCCGGGCCCAGCCCTCCACCGACGCGGCCTCCGTCGCCGTCGAGCCGCCGAAGCCGGGGAGGTCCGGCGCGATCAGCCGCATCGCCGCCGAGAGCCCCTCGAACTGCGGCCGCCACATCTCGCCGGTGAGCGGAAAGGCGTGGATCAGCACCACCGGTTCGCCCGTTCCCGCCTCTCGGTAGGCGAGGTCCCGTTCGTCGATCCGAATCGTCTTCATGGCGGGCATTCTCGCCGATCCGGGCGGGAAGGCCCCGCCTCCCGTGGGGTTGTCCCGGCCCCCGGCTCCGGTCCCGGCCCCGATCCAGTCCCCGGCCCCGGAACCCGGCAGCCCTTCCGTCCGCCCCCGGGCAGCTCCCGGCCGGTTTTCCACAGGCCGATTTCTGGCGCTATCTCCCACCTCCACCGACCATGCGAGCGTGGCGAACCGGCGCAAGATCGATCGGGGAGAGCGTGTTCGCGCCGCGAAGGCGACGGCGAAGCGCACCGGCCGGATCCTGGCCCGGCTCCTCCTCGTCGCCGGCGTCGTCGGCGGCACGGCCTGGGGCGCCCACGCGCTCTGGACCTTTGCCACCACCTCGCCCCGGTTCTCGATCGCCACCATCGAGATCGCCGGACACGAGCGGGCGGAAGAGGCCGAGCTCGAGGGGCTCCTCGGGATCGCTCCCGGCGACAACCTGTTTCTCGCCGATACATCCGCCGCCCGTGATCGCCTGATCACGCACCCCTGGGTGCGCGAGGCCCGGGTCGAGCGCCGTTTCCCACAGGGGATCGCGGTAACCGTCCTTGAGCGGCAGCCACGGGCGCTCGTAGATCTGGGTCGCCTCTACCTGCTCGACGAGCGGGACGAGGTCTTCAAGCGCGCGCAGCCGGGCGATCCCAACGACCTGCCGGTGATCACCGGCCTCACCCGAGACGAGTGGACGGCGCGTCCGCGAGAGGCCCGCGTCCGGCTCGGGGAGGCGGTGGAGCTCCTCGCGGCGGTGGAGCAGCGGACGGCGCTCACGGAGCTGCCGGCGGCGGAGGTGCATCACGACGAGGCGGAGGGGCTGACCCTCTACCTCGGCGACGGAGAGATGGCGGTGAAGCTGGGCACGGGCGGGATCGAGGCAAAACTCGATCGTCTCGAGCGCGTGCTGGCGGAGCTTTCACGACGGGGCGAGCGGGCGGAGTTGCTGCGCCTCGACAACCGGACGCGTCCGGGCTGGATCGCGGCGCGCCTCCGGACGAACCCGGGCGGGCCGGGGGCCGGGGTCGCGAGCGCGGACCGGCGGGGGAAGAACGCGGCGCCGTAGCGGCGGCGTCGCGCTCCGTCGTCCGGCGGGCGGACGGCGGCGAGACACCTGGGCGAGGGGGTTCGAGAGAGCCCCGCGCCCGGAGGGGCGCGCTCCGGAGACGGGGCGGGCGGAAGGGACGGAGATGGCCAAGAAGGGCGAGCTGATCGTCGGCCTCGATATCGGAACCACCAAGATCTGCGCGATCGTCGGCGAGGTCACCGACGAGGGGATCGACATCATCGGCATCGGGACGCACCCGTCCCGCGGTCTGCGCAAGGGCGTGGTCGTCAACATCGAGGCGACGGTGGCGTCGATCCGGCGGGCGATCGAGGAAGCCGAGCTGATGGCCGGCTGCGAGATCAGCACCGTCTACACCGGCATCGCCGGCGGCCATGTGAAGGGGATCAACTCCCAGGGCATCGTCGCGGTGAAGGACAAGGAGGTCCGGCCCACGGACATCCAGCGGGTGATCGACGCCGCCAAGGCGATCGCCATCCCCCTCGACCGCGAGGTGATCCACGTCCTCCCGCAGGAGTACGTGATCGACGATCAGGGCGGCATCAAGGAGCCGCTGGGGATGGCCGGGGTCCGCCTCGAGGCCAAGGTCCACATCGTCACCGGCGCCGTCTCCTCCGCCCAGAACATCATCAAGTGCGCGAACCGCACCGGGCTCAACGTCGCCGACATCGTGCTGCAGCCGCTCGCCTCCTCGGAGGCGGTGCTGGGCGAGGACGAGAAGGAGCTGGGCGTCTGCCTGGTGGACATCGGCGGCGGCACCACCGACATCGCCATCTACTCCGGCGGCTCGATCGTCCACTCCGCGGTGATCGCCCTGGGCGGCAACAACCTCACCTCCGACGTGGCGATCGGGCTCCGCACCCCGGCCCAGGAGGCGGAGCGGATCAAGCAGAAGTACGGCTGCTGCCTGCCCTCGCTGATCGACAAGGACGAGACCATCGAGGTCCCGTCGGTGGGCGGCCGGCAGCCCCGGACCCTGGCCCGGCAGATCCTCGGCGAGATCCTCGAGCCGCGGGTGGAGGAGATCTTCCAGCTGGTCGGCCGGGAGATCCAGAAGTGCGGCTACGCCGACCTCCTCGCCTCCGGCGTGGTGATCACCGGCGGCTCGACGCTGCTCCAGGGGATGCCGGAGCTGGCCGAGGAGACCCTCGGCCTGCCCACCCGCCGCGGGATGCCGCGGGGGATCGGCGGCCTCGTCGACGTGGTGAAGAGCCCGATGTACGCCACGGGCGTCGGCCTGGTGCTCTACGGCGCGCGCAACCTCGACCTCCGCACCTTCCGCAGCGGCCGGTCGAGCGAGGACCGGACCTACGGCAAGGTCCGCGATCGCATGAAGTCCTGGATCTCCAACTTCTTCTAGGCCGCGGAGGGCGTCATGTACGAGTTCGACGGAAAGAGCGTGCCCGCCGCGACGATCAAGGTGGTCGGGGTCGGCGGCGGCGGCGGCAACGCCCTCAACACGATGATCGCCGCGGGCCTCTCGGGCGTGGAGTTCATCGTCGCCAACACCGACGTGCAGGCGCTGGCCGCGAACCGCGCGCCGGTGAAGCTGCAGATCGGCGAGAACCTGACCAAGGGCCTGGGCGCCGGCGCCAACCCCGCGGTCGGGCGCGACGCGGCGATGGAGGACCGGGCGCGGATCGAGGAGGCGCTGCGCGGCGCCGATATGGTCTTCGTCACCTGCGGGATGGGCGGCGGCACCGGCACCGGCGCCGCCCCGGTGATCGCCGACGTGGCGAAGAGCCTCGGGGCCCTCACCGTCGGCGTGGTCACCAAGCCCTTCAGCTTCGAGGGCAACCGGCGGAAGAAGCAGGCGGACGCCGGCATCCAGGAGCTGCGGGAGGCGGTGGACACGCTGATCACCATCCCCAACCAGCGGCTCCTCTCCGTGAGCGAGGGGCGGATGCCGCTCCTCGAGGCGTTCCGCCGGGCGGACGAGGTGCTCCTCAACGCCGTCGACGGGGTGGTGGCGCTGATCCAGAACCACGGCTACGTCAACGTCGACTTCGCCGACGCCCGGGCGGTGATGGCCGACCAGGGCCTGGCGCTGATGGGCACCGGCCGGGGCCGCGGCGAAAATCGTTGCATGGAGGCGATGCAGGCGGCGGTCCAGAGCCCGCTCCTCGAGGACGTCACCATCGACGGGGCCACGGGACTCCTGATCAACATCACCGGCCCGGCGGACATCTCCCTGGCCGAGGTCGACGAGGCGCTCACCCTGGTCCGCGAGCAGGCCGACGAGGACGCCAACATCATCTTCGGCTCGGTGATCGACGAGCGGATGAACGACGAGGTGATGATCACCCTGATCGCCACCGGCTTCGCGCCCAAGGGATCCCAGCCGCAGAAGCGGCGGCCCGCCCAGGAGAAGCTGTTTCAGCAGGAGGGGCCGGTGGTCGCGAAGGCGGCACCGCCGCGGGGGGAGGAGCTGGCCCTGGTGACCGCCGGCACCGCCCGGCCCAAGGCCAAGGGCACGCTCTCCCCCGGCCTCGCCACCACGCTCCCCCGGTCCGCGGCGGAGAACCTCGAGGACGAGTACGACATCCCCACCTTCCTGCGCCGGGCCGGACCGGTGGTCCGCGAGGACCAGTGATTCGCGGCGGTTTACCGGCTTGACGGCCCGACCGGACCTCTCATAGCCTTACACACGCTCCTTTTCACGCAGACGAGCGCGTCGATCGCCACCGGCTTTCCCGAGGCATCGGCTCATCGAATCGGGGAATGGTTCGCCGATGGCTGGCGGAAGGGGAGCACGGTCGCGCTGCGGCCGGAAGGACGGGTGCGGGATCGCGCCCATGCAAAGGGAACGAAGATGGCGCAGGGTGTCGTCAAGTGGTTCAACGATGCGAAGGGCTTCGGCTTCATCTCCCAGGACGGCGGCGAGGACGTGTTCGTGCACTTCTCCGCGATCCAGTCCGAGGGCTTCAAGTCGCTGGCCGAGGGGGACCGCGTCGAGTTCGACGTGAACCGCGGGCCGAAGGGGCTCCAGGCGGCGAACGTTCGCAAGGTCTAAGTCGGACCGCGAGCGGGCAACGGCCCCTGTGCAAGGGCCCGGCGGCGCAAGCCTCCGGGCCCTTGTCGCGTCTGGAGGCCGGGCTCGCGGTGTAGCGGGAGGCGAGGGGCGTCGGCCGGAGAGTCCCGGCCGGTGGATCCCGGCGCCGGAGGCGCGACGGCTACCGCCCGTGCGCCACCAGCTCCGCGCTGCGGCTGGCGAGCTGCTCGCTCTTCCGAAGCAGGGCCTCCACCGCCTCGAAGAGCGGCTCGGTCCACGGGCCGTCCACCGGCGCTGGTCCCTCGAGCCGCTTCAGGCGGTCGGTCTCCTCGACCAGGCGCTCCCAGTTGGCGAGGAGCTGTCGGCCGGTGCGGGAGCCACGGCGGGTCCAGAGCAGGTTGGAGTGGACGAGGCGGGCCACGGCCTGGCGATTCCCGTCCTGGGCCCGGGCCAGCCCCGCGAGGAGCTCGTCGCGTCGCCGCGCCTGCCGGATGACGGCGAGGTCGACCACGGGCGCAGACCGCTCCCTCTCCTTTGAGCTCACCTGACTCATCGGTCCTCGTTCGCCCCGTGATGGAGTCGCGGCGCACACCCTAGCCCGGCCGCCCCGGACGATCAACGGCTCGCCCCGTACGCCAGCCGACGGCGCCCGCCCGCCGCGTTGAACGAAGGGGGGCGCGCTGCTTATGTCCCGGGGCATGTTCCGAAAACTGCTGATCGCCAACCGCGGCGAGATCGCCCGGCGGATCGCCCAGGCGGTCCGGCCCCTGGGGATCGCCACCGTCGCCGTCCACTCCGACGCCGACGCCGGGGCGCCGCACGTCCGGGCGGCAGACGAGGCGGTCCGGATCGGTCCGCCCCCGCCCCGGGAGAGCTACCTGTCGATCCCGGCGATCCTCGAGGCCGCCCGGCGCAGCGGGGCCGACGCGGTGCACCCGGGCTACGGCTTCC
>JAEZJH010000244.1 GCA_023436385.1 Pseudomonadota bacterium | reverse complement strand
GCTTGGTGGACGGCCTCGCGGTCGAAAGGGCGCGCGGCTTCCCGGTGGCCGGCGCCGCGGCCTTCTTGGCGGGCGCCTGCCGGGCCGGCTCCTCGCCGAGCGAATCGCCGATCAGGGCCTGGACGTGGGCCGCCACGGTCTTCCCGGCCACCGGGACGCTGACCGCCGCCACGCCGGCGGCGATCGCCAGGACGCAGAAGAAGAGGAACTTGAGGAAGCCAAACATGCGGCCATCCTGCCGGTGGGTCGGAGGGACGTCGAGTTTTCCGCCGGCCACCCTCGCCGGCGAACGGCGGGGCTCCACCTGGCATGAAGGCCCCGAATCCTCCTCCCGTTTCGAGCGCGAACGGTCGGCCCGGAGCTTCAGGACCCGGCCAGGTACCGGGCCCCCACGCCAACGCGCTCCGGTCGCCGGCCTCCGGATTCTCGGGACCGGCGTGGCCATGAGAAGGTAGGCCGCCGGGCCGCGAATCCCCCGTCCAGGCTCCGGGCTCCCATTGACCGTGAGACTCTCCTCGATCGTTTCCGAGGCGCGCCTCGGCGCCGACGTGCTGGTGAAGCCGGTGCCCGGCCTTCGCGCGCTGGCCCGGGGCCGGGCGCCGATCTGGCCGCTGGTGCTGGCGGTGACCCTGGCCTACGGGCTCTCCCGCCCGGCGGCGCTGGCCGCCAACCTGGCGCAGGGGGAGCACGGGTTCCTGGCGGCGATCGGCCTCACCCTGCAGGGCCTCCTCCGCTTCGCCCTGCCGGAGTGGGCCTCGATGGCGGCCGCCGGACTGGGGCTCGGCCTCCTGGCCCGGGCCCGGGGGGCGAGGGTTCGGCTGTCGGAGCATGCGGTCGCCGGCGCCTACGCTGCCCTCCCGGCGCTGGTGATCGTCGGCGTCTGGGGCGCGATCCGCCTCGCCGCCCCCGACCTCCCGCGGCTCGACCTGCCGCGGTCGTTCGGTCCGGAGGTGCTGGTTTTGGTCCCGTCGCTCCTCGTCCTCGCCGTCCACGCCGGGGCGGTATGGCGGCGGCCCCTGGCCTACGCGGAGCCGCCTCCTCCCCGGGCGCTGCGGCGGGCCCGGGCGCAGTTAGACTCATCCCTGGTCCCGGGCGACGGCGTCGACGCGGGCCGGTCCGGAGCGCCGATGGCCGATCTCGATCCCGATCTCGATCCCTCCTCCCGCGATCCCCGGCACGGCCTGGTCTTCCTGGGCGTGGCCGCGGTGGGCGTGCTCCTGGTGATCCTGGGCGTACTCGAGAAGTGGAACACGGTGAAGCCGCCGGGCCACGGCGAGCTGGCGCCGGACGTGACCCTCCCGCTCCTCGACGGCGGCGAGGTCCGGCTCTCCGACCTCCGGGGCCAGGTGGTGGTGGTCGACTTCTGGGCCACCTGGTGCCCGCCCTGTGTCGAGTCGATGCCCGGCCTCGATCGCCTGGCCCGGGAGAAGGCCGGCGACGGCCTGGTGGCCCTGGCGGTGAACCGCGACGACGGCGACGCGGCGAGGCGGGTCCGCTCGTTCCTCGCCGAGCACCGCCTGGGCTCGCTCCGGGTGGCGCTCGACGGCGGCGCCGGTGCCGCCCGGGCGTTCCGGGTCCAGGCCCTGCCGACGATGTTCGTGATCGACCGGGACGGCACCATCGTCTCGTCCCACGTCGGCGGCACCAGCTACGGCGGCCTCAAGGACCTGGTCGAGCCGCTCCTCGAGCGGCCCTGAGGGCCGAGCGCGCGGGCAGGTCCGGAGACCCGCCGCGGTGGACGGCGCTGGCGTCTCGGCCCGGGCAGCGCACCGGTCGATCGGCGCCGGCGTCCGCGCGGTCGTAAACGCATCCCGTCGCCGCCGGTCGTGGCATCATCGTGGCCGTCCTGCACGGAGGCGGCCATGGGCAAGGCGAGGCTCGCGGGAGCGCTGACGCTGGCGCTGGCGCTGGTGACGCTCGGCGGCTGCGGGAGCCCGGCTCCCGGTGGCCTCGACGCCAACCATGGCGCCGGCGGGAGCGGGGGCTCCGGCGGTTCCGGTGGGGGCGCAAGCCCTCGCTGTGGCGACGGCGTGGTCGACGCCGGCGAGGCGTGTGACGACGGCAACCTCGTCGAAGGCGACGGCTGCTCCACGGAGTGCGAAGAGGTGTACGCCGACAACTTCTGCGCCTCCGACCAGGAATGTGACGGCGATCGCGGGGAGATCTGCCTCCGCGACCCCGGGACCGTCTTCGGCAGTTGCACGGTCACCGACCGGTGGTGCACGACGGACGTCGAGTGTGCGGTGATCGCGCGCGCGCGCTGCGGCGTGAACGGCTGCTACTGCCGCGAGAGCGCCGCCGCCGGTGACGGGGCGGGGATCTGCTGGGAACGCGTCCCCACCGGCGGTACCTGCACCACCGACCAGGAGTGCGGGAACTCGGAGCTGTTCGACCGGCCGGCGGCCTGCGTCGAGCTGGAGTGCGACTTTGGGCCGGAGTCGCTCTGCATGCCGAGAGATCTTCCGGGCATCGCCTGTCCCCGGGGGTTGGTCCCGGGTACGGCCGACGATCCGCGGGGCGATCTCTCCGGCTCCTGCGTGCCGCCGGAGAGCTGCTCGGTCGTCCGCCCCTGTCAAACCGACGCCGACTGCAAGGACCCGAGGAACCCGCTCTGCGACCCGGCCACGGGGATCTGCAGTTCCCAGTGCTTCTTCGACTTCGACACCGGGAAGACCATCGGCTGCGGCACGGACAAGCCGGCCTGCCACGCGCTCCCGGCCTTCTACGATCCGGGCCTCCTCGCCCACTGCTCGACCGCGCCGCTCTTCGGCTTCGGCAGGTGCGGTGTCGGCTGCGGGAACGACGACGACTGCGCCCATCGCGGCAACGACGTCCACGGCCAGCCCTACGTCTGTCGGCACCTGGGCGTCGCCTCCGCCTGCCTGCCCCGGGGATGCATCACCGACCGGGACTGCCGGGACGATTCCCACGGGGTGTACCGGGGGTTCTGCGACGTGGCGGCCGGGAGCTGCGTCTACGACCGCTGCCGGACGGGCCTCGACCCGCGGTTCGGCTGCGGTTTCGAGGAACCGTACGAGGACTGTGCGGGTGGCCACGCCTGTTGGTCCGCGACGGAGGGAGCCGCCGCCGGCACCTGCGAGCCGCTCCCGGACTAACGGGCCGTGGCCCGACGCCGATCGATCGCGCGTTCGACCAGCTTCCGCAGCTCCGTGGCCCAGAGCACCAGGCTGGCCATCGCCACGCAGACGAGCCACTGCGCCGGATCGAGGGGCACGGTGCCGAAGGCGAGGTTGAGAAAGCCCAGCTGCACCACCGCCAGCTGGAGCGCCGACGACAGCGCCAGCGCGCCCCAGAGCCAGCGGTTGGTGAAGAGGTGGCGGAAGGCCGTGCCGGTCTCCGAGCGGGAGTTCAGGCAGTTGAAGAGCTGGGCGAGGACCAGGACGGTGAAGGCGGCGGTGCGGGCGTTGGCGAGCTCGCGGCCGCCATCGAGCAGCCCGCCGGGCAGGTAGAGATCGAGGGTAACCAGGGTGGCGGCGGCCATCACCGCGCCGGTGGAGAGGACCCCAAACCACATCCGCCCGTCGATCACCCGCTCGCCCGGCGCCCGGGGCCTCCGGGCCATCACGTCCTGGGTCTCCGGATCGACGCCCATCGCCAGGGCCGGGCCGGAGTCGGTCACCAGGTTGATCCAGAGGATCTGCGTGGCGAGGAGGGGCAGCACCACCACGCCGCCGTCCGTGTCGCCCAGGCCGATCCGCCCGGCCAGCACCACCCCGAAGAACACGGTGAAGACCTCGCCCATGTTCGAGGAGAGCAGGTAGCGAAGGAACTTCTGGATGTTGTCGAAGATGGCGCGGCCCTCCCGCACCGCCGCGACGATGGTGGCGAAGTTGTCGTCGGCGAGGATCATCTTCGCCGCGTCCTTGGTCACCTCCGTGCCGGTGACGCCCATGGCGACGCCGATGTCCGCGCTCTTCAGCGCCGGGGCGTCGTTCACGCCGTCGCCGGTCATCGCCACGATCGCGCCGTCGGCCTGCAGGGCGTCGACGATCCGGAGCTTGTGCTCCGGCGCCACCCGGGCGTAGACGGAGACCCGCCGCACCGTCTCCCGGAAGGTGGCCTCGTCCATCGCGTCGAGCTCGGCGCCGGTGACCGCCGGCTCGCCGGGCGCGACGATCCCCAGGTCCGCCGCGATCCGCGCCGCCGTCCTCGGGTGGTCGCCGGTGATCATCAGCACCCGGATCCCTGCCCGGTGGGCCTCCCGGACCGCCACCGTCGCCTCGGCCCGCGGGGGATCGATGATGCCCACCGTCCCCACGAAGATCAGCTCCCGCTCCAGGGACTCGTCGGCGCGGGGCACCGCCCCGGTGCCGAGGGGCCGGTAGGCCACCGCCAGCGAGCGCAGCGCCGCGTCGGTCAGCTCCTCGAGGTCGGCCCGGATCCGCGCCCGGCCGGCGTCGTCGAGGGGGACCACCTCCATCCCCACCCGGGCCCGGTTGCAGCGCTCGAGGAGCACGTCCGGCGCGCCCTTGGTGATCACCACCACCTCGTCGCCGCGCTCGTGGTCCACCTCCAGCGTCGACATCAGCTTGCGCTCGGAGGTGAAGGGGACCTCCCCGATCCGCTCGAAGCGCCGCATCCGCCGCTCGTGGACCCCGAGCTTTCGCTCCGCCACCAGGAAGGCCACCTCGGTGGGATCGCCCTGGACCTCCCAGGCACCGTCGCGCTCGCGCAGCGCGGCGTTCGAGGCCAGGCTCCCGCCGGAGAGCACCACGATCTGTTCGGCCTGGAGCGGCCCCGCCACCGGCGCGCCGCCCTCGGCCTCGAGCCGGCCCACCGGCGCGTAACCGATGCCGGAGAGGCGGGTCTTGCCGGAGGCGGTGACCACCCGCTGGATGGTCATCTCCGAGCGCGTCAGGGTCCCGGTCTTGTCGGAGCAGATCACCGTGGCCGAGCCCAGGGTCTCCACCGACGAGAGCTTCTTCACGATCGCCCGGCTCTTCGCCATCCGCTGGACGCCCAGGGCCAGCACCACCGAGAGGATCGCCGGGAGTCCCTCCGGCACCGCCGCCACCGCCAGCGAGACGCCGAGGAGGAGCACGGCGACCACGTCGTCGGGGCCGCGGATCTCGGAGACGGCGAAGATCGTCGCCACCACCACCAGGGCGATCGCCACCACCGCGATCCCCAGCATGCGGCCGAGCCGACCGATCTCCCGCTGGAGCGGCGTGGGCGCCTCCTCCGCGCCTTCGAGCATCCCGGCGATCTTGCCCAGCTCGGTGGCCATCCCGGTGGCGACCACCACCGCGCGGCCGGTGCCCCGGGTCACCGCCGTTCCCTTGAAGACCAGGTTCTTCCGATCCCCCAGGGCCGCCGGCGCCGGCAGGGTGGCCGGATCCTTCCACACCGGTTCGCTCTCGCCGGTGAGGGAGGCCTCCTGCACCCGCAGCGCCGCGGCCCGGAGCAGCCGGGCGTCGGCGCCCACCGCGTCGCCCTCGGCGAGCGAGAGGAGGTCGCCGGGGACCAGCTCCGCGGTCGGGACCCGCAGCAACTCGCCGCCCCGGATCACCGAGGAGGTGACCGCGGCCATCCGCTGGAGCGCCGCCACCGCGTTGGCCGCCTTGGCCTCCTCGACGAAGCCGAGGACGGCGTTGAGCAGCACGATCGCCGCGATCACCAACGAGTCCACCGGCGCGCCGCGCGCCCCCTGCAGCCACCAGGCGATCAGGGAGACGGTGACGGCGCCCTGGAGCAGGTAGACGAGCGGGTCCTGGAACTGGGCGAGGAACCGCCGCCAGGCGGGGACCGGCGGCTTGGCCCGGAGCTCGTTCCTGCCGTGCCGCTCGAGCCGCCGCGCCGCCTCCTCCGGGGAGAGGCCGTGCTCCGGATCGGTGCCGAGCGCCCGCGCCACCTCCTCGGCGTCGCGGAGGGAGGGGTCCTCGCGTTCGCTGCGGCCCGCCATGCGCTCGCGCTCCTTCTCGCCCTGGACCGAATCAGCTCCCGAGCGCCGCGAGCACCCGCCGCACCAGGTCGTCCGGCGTGTGGGCCACGTCGCCGGCGAGGGAGGTCGGGGTGAAGCCCCAGCCGACGCCGACGAAGGCCGCGCCCGCCGCCCGGGCCGCGTCCCGGTCGACGTCCATGTCGCCGACGAACACGGTGTGCTCCGGGCCGATCCCGAACCGCTCGCCGAGCGCGAGGATCATCGCCGGGTCGGGCTTCGGCGGGGCCTCGTCGCCGCCGACCACGCCGGCGATCCGGTTGGGCAGGAGCGCGTCGCAGATCCGCCGGGCGAAGGCCCCGGGCTTGTTGGTGGCCACGCCGAGGAGGGCCCGGGGCCGGAGCGCGTCGAGGGCCGCGAGGATCCCGGGGTAGGGCACCGTGTGGTCGAGGAGGTGCACGTCGTAGTGGCGTCGCCAGGCCCGAAGTGCCGGCTCGAGGAGATCGGTCCGGGGCCAGACGCAGCGCTCCACCAGCCGCCGCGCCCCGTGGCCGACGAAGGAGCGGACCTCGTCGGCAGAGCGGGGGGGCAGGCCCACGTCGGCGAGGGCCAGGTTCGCGGCGACGGCGATGTCCTCCCGGGAGTCGACCAGGGTGCCGTCGAGGTCGAAGGCGACGAGGCGCGGGGCGGAGGGATCCATGGTCAGCCCCGCTCGGCCAGCTCCGCGAGCAGACGGGAGACGTCCGCCCGGCGAAAGGGCTTGGGAAGGACGGCGTCGGGCTCCACGCCCGGCGGCGGCCGGGCCTCGGGGCCGGTCAGGGCGGTGGCCACGGCGAGGCGTCCGGTGAAACCGGCGGCCCGGAGCCGGGCGACGGCGGAGTAGCCGTCGAGGCGCGGCATCAGTACGTCCAGGAGCACGAGGTTCGGCCTCTCCCGGAGCGCGACCGCCACCGCCTCCTCCCCGTCGGCGGCCTCCAGGGCCTCGTGCCCCAGGGCCTGCAGGTAGGCGGCGAGCAGCCGCCGGATCGCGTCGTCGTCGTCGGCCACGAGGATGCGCACGGCCGGACTC
>JAEZJH010000497.1 GCA_023436385.1 Pseudomonadota bacterium | reverse complement strand
GATGTAGGGCGCCAGGTCGGCCCGGGTAGTGTGAATCTCGATGGCCCGGGTGCCCTCGTGCAGGACCGCCTGGGATACCAGGGCCCATTCGCCGACCGCCACGTTCCAGTCCACCACCAGGCGCCGCGAGCCCGGCTCACCGCGCGTTTCGAAGCTCACGGTTCCCTGGATCCCATCCGGCGGGTCGACTCCCCATCCGCTCCCCACGTAGGGACCGAAGATGGTCAGCTCCTCGTCGCCCTCATCGAAGGCGAGCATCCCGTCGGTGCCGATCATCACCCTGTTCGCCGTGCTGCGCACCAAGCCGAAGTCGAACCCAAGCGGAACGACCAACGGCCCCCGGAGTTCATCGACCAAGACCACCTGGCCGCCGGGGGCCTCCGGGGCGAAGGGGATCGGATAGGCGCCGGGTGCGTCGCCGTTCGCCTGGTCCCGATTGTAAACGGCGGGGCAGTTGTCGAGACAGTCGGGCAGGCCGTCGACATCGAGGTCGTCGTCCGGGACGCCGCAGCCGCAGAGACCGGGCGCGGTCTTGCTCGGGTCGGAGGGGCAGGTCTCCTGGCAGTCCAGCGCGCCGTCGTGGTCGGTGTCCACGTCCTCGATCCCGCAGCCACAGCCGCCGGGGATCGTCTTGCGGGAATCCCGATCGCACGCGTCGAGGCAGTCGGGCGTGCCGTCGAGGTCCGTGTCGGTGTCGAGGAGGTCGCAGCCACAGAGGCCCGGCAGGGTCTTCTCCGGATCGTTCGGGCAGGCGTCGAGACAATCGGCGGTGCCGTCGAGGTCCGCGTCCGTGTCGGCGACGCCGCAGCCGCAGAGACCCGGCGCGTTCTTCTCCTGGTCCTCCGGGCAGGCGTCGACGCAGTCGAGCACCCCGTCGCCATCGCCGTCGGGGGTTTCGACGGCACCGCAGCCGCAGCTGCCGGGAGCCTGCTTGGCCGCGTCATTCGGGCAGCCGTCGACGCAATCGAGCACTCCGTCGGCGTCGCTGTCGGGGGTCTCGGCGGCACCGCAGCCGCAGGCGCCGGGAGCCTGCTTGGTCCCGTCGTCGGGGCAGCCGTCGTCCGTATCGCACGTGCCGTCGCCGTCGCGATCGCGACAATCGCTCGAGTCCTCGGTGTCCTTGCAGGCCACGGCGAGCAGCACGATCGCCAGGGCTGCCATCCAGCGGAGCTTCCCAGTGGGTGTCACGTCATTCCCCGTCTACGAGTGTTGAACTGCACCGCTACCGTTCAGCGGCGGCGGCGCGGCAAAAGAGCGCAGGCAAGGGCAGGCCACTTTCGAGAGGTCCCCCGTCCGCCCGCCCGCACATACCCGCCGATTTCGGATTCATCAAGATAAAGTTTGACGTGTAGGTGTCTCTGCGGCTGGCGGTTCTGGCTTCGCTCCTCGCTTCATCGGTCACGTCGAGCGAGGAGGGCGCCGACGGGGAGGGCGGGTTCGGCACACGCCGCCTGCCGGCCGGTCCCGGCGCTGACCCGGACTGCGACACTCTCCGCCGGTGTGGCGAGCTGCCGCTCCACCGGCGTGCCGGCACGTTACCCGGGGCCGTGTGCGCACCTCCCGGTCGCGTTGGTTCTCTCTTTTTGCCGGATCCGGTGGTATAGCGACACCGCAGCGCTCGCGGGTATCTCGCCCGGGAGCGGATTGGTTGGGCGCGACGTGGGGCGGAGGCCGCCGCGGCGAAGCCGAGCAGCCACGGGAAGTCTGCTAAGGAGAACGAAATGGGGTCGATTCGACGCGGGCTCGTGTTGTTTGCGGTGCTCCTCGGCGCCTGCGGGGGAACGGATCCGGCCGAGGGCGGCAGTGGTGGCAGCGGTGGTGTCGGCGGAACCGGTGGTGTCGGCGGGACCGGTGGTATCGGGGGCAGCGGCGGTGACGAAGGTGGTGACTGCGGCGTGGGCCAGATGCGCTGCGACGGGACGTGCGTCGACGTGGCGGTCGATCCCGACCACTGCGGCGAATGCGAGCGGGCCTGCGCCGGGGGAGAGAGCTGCGTCGACGGCGCCTGCGCGTGTCCGGCGGGCTGGATCTCGTGCGACGACCGCTGCATCGACCCGTTGACCGACTCCAATCACTGCGGGACCGGCACCACCTGCGAGGAACTGGTCACCTGTGACAGCGAGTTCCTCTGCGTAGAGGGCCGCTGCACGTGTCCGGGAGGACTGGTCGATTGCGAGGGGCGGTGTATCGACCCGTTGACCGACGTCGCCCATTGCGGCACCGGCAGCACCTGCGCCGAGCTCACCGTCTGCGGCGCCGGCCAGTCGTGCGTGGAGGGCGCCTGCGCCTGCCCGGAGGGCCAGGCCTTCTGCACGGACTCGTGCATCGACATCCTCGGCGATCCGCTGAACTGCAACGGCTGCGGCTCCGCGTGTCCGGCGGGGGGCCCCAACACCGTGCCGTCGTGCTCCGCCGGCACCTGTGATCCCGTTTGTGTCGCCGGCTACGGCGACTGTGACGGCGACCCGGCGAGCGGCTGCGAGACCGCGCTGGCCGTCGGCGACGCGGCCAATTGCGGCGGCTGCGGGGTCACCTGCGAGGCGACCGAGGAGTGCTTCGTCAACGCCTGCGTCGAACGCGCCCCCTTCGTCGTCGACACGGTCCCGGCCGCGGGGGCCCAAGAGGTCTCGCCGGACGCGGCGATCACGCTGACGTTCAGCGAACCCGTCGACGTTACCGGAGACTGGTTTTCCGTCTCCTGCACCTGGTCCGGGCACCGAGGGCCGGCCGATTTCACGGTGAGCGAGAGCGGCAACGAGTGGACGCTGGTGCCGACCACTCCGTTCGGCGACCTCGAGACCTGCGTGGTCACGGTGTATGCCGCGCGGATCGCGGACGAGGACACCGTCGACCCCGCCGATGAGATGATCCAGGACTTCCAGTTCTCGTTCGACACCGCCGCGCAGGTGCTCGTGCTCCTGGCCGAGGATTTCGAGGCAGGGATGCCCCCGGGCTGGACCCTGTTCGACGTCGACGGGAGGACGCCGCACGGCAACGTCGCCTACATCAACGCGGCCTGGGTCGTTCGCGTGGACTCTAGCTTTGACAACACCGATCACGCGGCGTTCAGCACGTCCTGGTACACGCCCGTGGGGGCGGCCGACGACTGGCTGATGACGCCGAACCTAGTCCTCCCGGTGGGGCTGAATTGCATCCTGGAATGGAACGCCGTCAGCTATGACGGGGCTTACCCGGACGCCTACGAGGTGCGGATCTCCACCTCGTCCCCGAGCCCGGAGGGGGCCCTGGCGCTCCCGCCGCTTTTCGCCATTCCGGCCGAGTCCTCGACCTGGACCCGGCGCTCGGTCAGCCTTGCGGCCTATGCCGGCAGCTCCGCCTACCTGGCCTTCCGCAACGTCTCCAACGACATGTTCGTCTTGTTGATCGACGACGTGCGGGTCACCTGCACCCCGTAGCCTGACGACGGGTGACCGGCCCGGTCACCCCCGGTGGGCCAGGCGGAGGGCGGCGGCGCCCTCCGCCGAGGCGGCCGCGGAGCTACCGGTCCGACGCGTGCGCCGGGTTGGCGAGGAGGCGGTACGCCACGCCGGCGAGGGCCGCCCCGACGATCGGCGCGAGCCAGAAGAGCCAGAGCTGGGCGAGGGCCCAGCCACCCACGAAGAGTGCGGGGCCGGTGCTGCGCGCCGGGTTCACGGAGGTGTTCGTCACCGGGATGCTGATCAGGTGGATGAGCGTCAAGCAGAGCCCGATCGCCAGGGGCGCGAAGCCGGCGGGGGCACGCGGGTCGGTGGAGCCGAGGATCACCGTGACGAAGAAGAAAGTGAGCACCAGCTCGGCGACCAGCGCGGAGGCGAGGGAGTAGCCCCCCGGGGAGTGCTCGCCGTAGCCGTTCGCGGCGAAGCCGCCGTCGAGCGAGAACCCGGCCTGTCCGCTGGCGATCACGTAGAGCACCGCGGCGGCGGCGATCCCGCCCAGCACCTGCGCCAACACGTACGACGGCAGGTCGGAGACCGGGAAGCGCTTCCCGGCAACCAGGCCGATGGTCACCGCCGGGTTGAGGTGCGCGCCGGAGATGTGGCCGATCGCGTAGGCCATGGTGACGACGGTGAGGCCGAACGCGAGGGCCACGCCCGCGAAGCCGATCCCGAGGTCGGGAAAGGCCGCCGCCAGCACCGCGCTCCCGCAGCCGCCAAACACCAACCAGAACGTTCCGAGGAACTCCGCCACCGAGCGCCGAGTAAGACCCATGACCCCTCCGTTGGTTAAGGGGCATTGAAGGCGCCCGGCGGCCGCGATAGCAAGCTCGACGGCCAGCGCCGGAGACAACGCAACCCAAAGGAGGGGGGCCGCGAGGCGCGCTATTTCGGCCCCTGCAGCCAGAGGCGATGGCGCACGCTGCAGTAGCCCATCAGCTCGTCGCCCTCCTCCTCCTGGATCACCTGCTCGCCCGGATACTGCAGCTCGAGCAGATAACGCCGGCAGTCACCCACCGGGAGGGACTGGCTAATCTGGCCCACCTTGACGGTCGCGGGTGACTCTACCGCGGTCGTGCCAGGGGGCGCTGGCAGTGCCGCGGGACCCCGAGAGCGGCCCCCCGGCACGTCCGTCAGTAGCCCGCGGCGGCGCCCTCCATTCGCGACACGGACCCCCC
>JAEZJH010000199.1 GCA_023436385.1 Pseudomonadota bacterium | reverse complement strand
GAGACCCGGCCGTACCTCCAGGGCGCGCGCCTCACCGCCTACGAGCTGGCCCGCGACGGCATCGAGGTGCAGGTGATCCCCGACGTCGCCGCCGGCCACCTGATCGCCCGGGGCGAGGTCGACTTCGCGGTGGTCGGCGCCGACCGGATCGCCGCCAACGGCGACACCGCCAACAAGATCGGCACCTACACCGTGGCGCTCCTCTGCCACGAGCACCGGGTGCCGTTCTACGTGGCGGCGCCGCTCTCGACGATCGACCTCGCCACGCCCGACGGCGCGGCGCTCCCGATCGAGGAGCGGCGCGCGGAGGAGGTGCCCCGGCTCTTCGGCCTGCAGCTCGCCCCCGCCGGCGTCGGCGCCCGGCACCCGGCCTTCGACGTGACGCCCGCCCGCCTGATCAGCGGGATCATCACCGAGCGCGGCGTCGCCCGGGCGCCGTATCGCGAGAGCCTCGCCCGGCTGGTCGGCGAATAGGCGCATCGTTCGAGCGCCGGCCCGACCCGGCGCTGGGCCGGCGCGTGAGGCCCCGGTCTCGTGTTCGGCCTTCGGGCGCCAGCGCCTTCGGGGTTGCGGGCGCCCGCCGGCGCTCCCTACTTGAAGGGTCGGCCCGGTGAAGCCGATCCGGCGGTCGCGCGGGAGCCAGGCCCGTGCCGCCCCGGCGCCGGGTGCCGGCCGGGGAGCGGACGATGATCGAGGTGAGGCGCCGCCGCATCTACATCGACGGGATCTTCGGCGGCCTCTTCGCCGGGGGCGTGTTCGCCGCGGTGCAGACCCTGCTCGCCGCCTTCGCCGGCCGGGCGCCGGGCGTTCCCTGGAACCTCTTCTCCGCGCTGGTCTTCGGGCGCGAGGCGATCGGCCCGGGCTACCACGCCGGCCACTTCCTCCTGGGGATGCTGTTCCACTTCACGCTGGCCGGGCTGTTCGGCCTGGTCTTCGGCTTCTTCGTGGCCCGGCTGCCGAAGCGGGTCCGCGACTCCTATCTGGCCGAGTTTGGCCTGGGGATGGCCTTTGGCCTGGTGCTCTGGGCGATCAACATCGCCTGGATCGCCCGGAGCTACCTTCCCTGGCTGGACGCCGCCGGGCAGCCCGGAGCCCAGCTCGCCGCCCACGTCCTCGCCTTCGGGTTCCCCCTGGGGTGGTTTCTCTGCCTGCGGATCCGGGACTACGAGGTGCCGGGGGTGCACCGGCCGCGGCACAAGCTCCCGGACTCCACCGGCGACGAGGAGGTGGAGAGCTTCCGGCGGGATCGGGAGGAGCAACGGAAGGATCTGCAGCGCACGCCGGAGGAGCGGTGAAGGGCCGGGGCCAGCGGCGGCCGTTGACCCGGCGGCCGCGCGGGCGGAGGATGACCAGCGATCCGACGGGGCGAGACGCCCGGGGGCTCGCCCCGGGAGCGTTTCGATCACAGGGTTTCCTTGACACCTCCGGGGTGATCCTCTAGATCAGCGGCTTTCCGTGGGCAGCCCCGGAAACACGCGCCGGTCGCGCGAGGTTCGGGTTGTCGAAAACCCCCGGGAATTCCGGGCGGTTGGAAGCAGGGGTCTCCGATGTACGCCGTGATCAAGACGGGTGGCAAGCAGTACCGGGTGAAGGAGGGTGACACCCTCCGGGTCGAGAAGCTCGCCGGCAACGCGGGCGACGCCGTCAGCCTCGCCGAGGTGCTGATGATCGGCGACGTCGACAGCCCCAAGATTGGCCGCCCGCTCGTCGAGGGCGCCCGGGTCGAGGGCAACATCGCCGGGCAGGGCCGGGGCCGGAAGGTCTACCACTTCCGCAAGCGGAAGGAAGGCTGGACCAAGGGCCGGGGCCACCGGCAGGCCTACACCGCGGTGACGATCACCAAGATCGTCCACTGATTCGAGCAGCGCCTCTTCGCAGGCGGATTTCGGGAGTAAGCGATGGCTCACAAAAAGGGGCAGGGCTCGTCTCGCAACGGTCGTGACTCGCCGGGGCAGCGACGTGGCATCAAGAAGTACGGCGGGGAGAAGGTGATCCCCGGAAACATCCTCGTCCGCCAGGTGGGCACCAAGGTCCACCCGGGCACGGGCGTGGGGATGGGCCGGGACTTCACCATCTACGCCACCGTCGAGGGCGTGGTGACGTTCCAGCGGCTCGACCGGGACCGGAAGAAGGTCTCGGTGCTGCCGGTTGCCTCCGCCTAGGCAGGCGCCCGGGCCGACGCCCGATTCACGACGAAGGCCGCGGGCCCGGAAACGGCGCCGCGGCCTTTTCGTGTTCCTGCCGGACGGAGGAGGCGAGAGGCCGGCGTGGCGCCTCGTTCGCGGCGCTCCCCGCCCCGACGTCTCGCAACACAGGCTCCGCGCGTGCGGGCCGAGGTGACCCAGCGTGAAGTTCGTCGACCAGGTCCGCATCTACGTGAAGGCCGGTGACGGCGGCAACGGCGCCGTCGCGTTCCGGCGCGAGAAGTTCATCCCCAAGGGCGGCCCGTCGGGCGGCGACGGGGGCCGGGGCGGCAGCGTGGTCTTCCGCGCCGACCCGATGCTCACCACGCTGCTCGACTACAGCTACCAGCAGCACCACACCGCGCCCAACGGGCAGAACGGGATGGGCTCGGACTGCAACGGCCGGCAGGGCGACGACCTGGTCCTTCGGGTCCCGGTCGGCACCGTCTTCAAGGATCACGAGACCGGCGAGAAGCTGGCCGACCTGGTGGAGGCGGGGCAGGAGTGGGTCGCGGCCAAGGGCGGCCGTGGCGGCCTGGGCAACATGAACTTCGCCACCTCGACCCGGCAGGCGCCGCGGTTCGCGCAGCCCGGGACCCCGGGCGAGCTGCGGACCCTGATCCTCGAGCTGAAGCTCCTCGCCGACGTCGGCCTGGTGGGCTTCCCCAACGCCGGCAAGTCGACCCTGATCTCCGTGGTCTCCCGGGCCCGGCCGAAGATCGCCGACTACCCGTTCACCACGCTGGTCCCGAACCTGGGGATGGTCGCCTACAAGGACCACAAGTCCTTCGTGATCGCCGACCTCCCCGGGCTGATCGAGGGCGCCAGCGAGGGCGCGGGGCTCGGCCACCAGTTCCTCCGGCACGTCGAGCGGTGCCGGGTGCTGGTGCACGTCCTCGACGCCGGGGCGCCGGACCTCGACGAGAACCGGGATCTCGACGCCGACTACGCGGCGATCGAGCGGGAGCTGCTCGCCTACTCGCCGGAGCTCTCCGCCCGCCCGCGGATCGTGGCGATCAACAAGATCGACCTGCCGCCTGCCCGCGAGCGGGCCCAGGCCTTCGCCAAGAAGCTGAAGCGTCGAAAGAACGCGCCGCCGGTGGTGCTGGTCTCGGCGGCGACGCGGGAGGGCGTGGACGCGCTCCTCGACGCTTGCGCGGAGCGGCTCTGGGCGGGCGAGGTGCCATGAACCGGGTCTCGGCCCCGGAGCTGCTCCTCCCCGGGCGACGCGAGCGGATCGACCGGGTGGTGGCGGCCCGGACCCGCGCGCTTACGGTGGTCCTCGAGCACGTCCACGACCCCCACAACATCGGGGCCGCGCTCCGGACCTGCGAGTGCTTCGGGCTGCAGGAGCTGCACGTGGTCGAGGGCCCGCGGAGCCCGTACCGGCCGGCGAAGCTGGTCACCCGCGGGGCCGAGAAGTGGGTCGACGTCCACCGCTCGAAGGACCTCGAGGAGACGATCGGCTCCCTGAAGGCCCGGGGGTTCACGGTGCTCGCCTCCCGCCTCTCCGGCGCGGCGATCCCGCTCAACGCCTTGCCCCTCGACCGGAAGCTGGCCCTGGTGTTCGGCAACGAGCACGAGGGGGTCACCGACCGGGCGGCGGAGCTCTGCGACGGCAACTTCCGGATCCCGATGTTCGGGTTCACCCAGAGCCTGAACATCTCCGTGGCCCTGGCCGTCTCGCTGTCGTGGTTGGTGCTCCGGCGGGCCGAGGACGGCCAGGTGGGAGACCTGACCGAGAACGAGGCCCGGGCGCTCCGGGAGCGGTTCTACGTCAACGCCGTGCCGCAGCGCGGCCGCATCTTCGGCGGGAAGGCGTCCCGGCCTCCCCGCCCCGATGGAGACGAGACATGAACGCGGTTCGCCTGCTCGCCGCCCTAGGTGCCCTCGCCCTCGCCGCCCCGGCCCTCGCCGCGGAGGCCACGCCGCCACCGCCGGCCGGGAAGATGGCCGACCCCGAGGTCGCCGCCGCGGTGAAGAAGATGCAGGCCTTCTACGAGCGGACCAAGGGCTTCGACACCCGCTTCGAGCAGCGGTTCACCGCCGCCGCCGGCTCGCGGCTGGGCGGCGGGGTGGCCGGCGGCCGCATCCGTTTCCGAAAGCCCGAGGCGGGCACCGGGCCGCTGATGCGCTGGGACTACGACGACGGCCGGATCCTCCTCCTCGTCAAGGACACCAGCTGGACCTACGACCCGGACACCAAGCAGGCCACCGAGTACCGGGTCGATCCGGCGCAGCTCTCCGCGGCGGTCACCTTCCTCTGGGGCCAGGGGCGGATCGCCGACGAGTTCCAGATCTCCCGGGCGAACCGCACCGACCTGGGCGAGGGGATGGCCCTGGCGCTGATCCCGAAGCAGCCGTCGACCGCCTTCGAGCGGGTCTTCCTGGTGGTCGACCCGGACACCGGGATCGTGCGGCAGTCGGTGGTGGTGCAGCCGAACGGCGCGGAGAACCGCATCCGCTTCCTCGACCCGAAGGTGGACGCCAAGGTCGACGCCGCGGCGTTCGATCCGGCCCAGGCCTTCCCGGCCGGGACCACGCGGACCAAGGCCGCGGTCCCGGGCGGGAAGTAACGGGACGGTGTTGAACCCGTGAACCCGGGATCGTCCGCCGCCTCCGCGGGTCCCTAGCTCCGCGCCGCGGAGCCCGCCAGGGGGCGGCGCCCACCGCTGCGCTGCGCTCCCGCTCCGGCCGTGCAGCGGGTGGTCGCGGCATTCAGCCGTTCAGCAGCCGGTCCAGCTCGCCGCTGCGATCGAGCTCCGAGAGCCGATCGAAGCCGCCGACGTGGCGGTCGCCGACCCAGATCTGCGGCACGGTCTTGAGGCCGCCCGACATCTCGACCAGCTTGATCCGGGCGTCGTCGTCGCCCGTCACGTCGATTTCCTGGTAGTCGGCGCCCTTGCGCGCGAGGAGCGACTTCGCCCGGTCGCAGTACGGGCAGTAGGTCGTGGTGTAGATCCGCACCGGCGTCACGTTCAACCTCCCTCGGGCGCGGCTCGATCGCCCGCCCGCTCCGCGTTGCCGGTGGCCCGTCCCGCCTCCCGGCTTTCCTGCCGGAGCACGTCGGGGTTCACCTCCACCGGCCGCTCCTCCTTCAATTCGGGAGCCCGCGGATCGTTGCACCCGGCCACGAGTCCCAGGCCGGCCACCGTCCCGGCGATCGCCCGTGCCATCCCTCCCATCGCATCCTCCCCGGGGGGACGGAAAGCCGATTTCGCGCGCGGTGACTCCCCGACCAGCCGATCGCTCCGGCGCCCGGTCCCCGTGCCCGCGGTTCCCTCCGTCCCGACCGGCTCGAAATCTGGAGGCCGCGGGGACGCTTCGCCCGCTCGGAAGGCTCCCCGCCGCGCGCGCCGCGCCTCCCCCCGGCCCGCCCGCCGCCGCCCCAGTGGGAACCGGCGCCCCGGGTTCCAGGGCCTCCCGGCCCCCGGGCCCAGGAATGACCGGCGGCCGACCGGGCGTTGTCTCGCAGGTTTTCGCCCGGGCCCCGTGGTAAAGCCCGGGTCTCGACCACCTGCCATCCCGACGGCCGCGCCCGGGCTCCCTCGCCGCGCCGGCCCGGAGTTTCGATGCGCCGACTCCTCCCCCTTGGCCTCGCCGCCGCCCTCGCCGCCGGTTGTGCCCGTGGCGCGCCGCCGCCCCTCGAGCCACTCGAGGACGCCGCC
>JAEZJH010000489.1 GCA_023436385.1 Pseudomonadota bacterium | reverse complement strand
GGGGTAGGGGCTCCGCCGGAAGCAGCGCCGCCGGCCCGGGGGAGGTGGTCCGGACCGGCGGCGCCCAGGGGGCCCGACGGAGAAAGCGGGAGGTGGATGAGTCCTCCCGGCTGGCTGGGCGACCAGCGTAGCCAGGATGCCCTCCCCGGTCGCGCCCGTCCCCTGCCAACTCCTGCCATTAGCTGCCAACACCTGCCGCCGACGCCCAGGGCGACGAGCGCACCCAGGCCCGAAGCTCCGATGGATAGGCGCGCACCGCGCACCCGGGGGCGGGCTGGTACACCGGGAGCCCGCGCTCGATGTATCGCGCGACCTGGCGCTCCGAGCACCCGAGGCATGAGGCGATCGCCTTGACCCCAACCAGCGGGGCCTCGGTGGCGGTGGGCGCGGCGGGCCGCTCCTCGACAGGGATCCCGGTTACCACGCCCTGGGACAGGAGGGCGCCGCGCCAGGTGCGAGCGTGGGCGACCAGGGCGCGGCGGCATAGGCCTTCCGGCGGGTCGAAGGGGAAGCCGATGCGGCCCAGCCACGGGCCCAGGCCATCCTCGGGCTCTGGGTTCCGGATGGCGCCAGGACTCAATCCCCAGCCCAGGGCGAGGAGCACGGGCCCTCGCCAGGCCGGAGGGACGGTGGCCTCGAGCGTGCGCCGCACGACCTCGCAGGTGCCCTCGACGTCGCAGGTCGCGATGGCCCGGCCGGCCTCGGCAAGGAACCCGGGCGCCCGGCGCCGGGGGTGGCGGTGCTCGAGGTAGAACCAAGCCGCCTGCTCCTCGGCGGATCGGCCGCGACGGGTCGCGGTTCCGGGCCGGTCCTCGAAGGTCCGAAGACGCAGCTCCGCGGAAACATTGGGCTGAGAGAGGGCCACTACGCCGCCGTCGAGGGGAACGCTCATGGACGGGCTCCGGGACCAGATGGATCCAGATGGGACCAGATGGGACCACATCCGTTTTTCGATGTGGCCCCGGCCCATCCCTTGGAAACCACTAGAAGAAAGTGCCCTGGGACCACTGGGACCAGATGGATCGGGCGATCTTCTCCATACATATCCATCTCCTCTTCACCTGCCTTCCATCTGTCTTTGATGTGGTCCCAGTGGCACCAGCGGACTTTTCCGGTGAAGTTCCGCCGTCTTAGCCTGGGACCACATGCCCGAAACCATCTGGTCCCAGTGTGGTCCCAGTGGTCCCGGCCGCCCTCACCCACACACGGAACCGGCCTTCCTCCGACCCGGCCGTCGACCGCGGGCGCTGGCGCTCGTACCCGAGGGCGCGCATCGCCGCGGCGACCCGCCGCTGGTCGCCGGAGGTCAAGGTCGACTCGTGCTTCTTCAGCGCCTCGGTGAGCAGCTCGGTGGTGGTGGGTGGCTCGAGCCGTGCTCGCCTGGCGAGGTAGTCGGCCAACAGGGCCTCCCACGGGTCTCGCCTCTGGAAGTCGGCCTGCGCCGCCGCCAGGGCCCTCTCCTGCGCGGGCGTGAGCCACCAGGCCTCACCGGTCCGATAGAGCGCCACGGCCTCGGCCCAGAGCTGGTCGCGCCACGAGGCGAGCCGGGGGATGTCGATCCGGTCGTGGACCTGGACGATCCAGTAGCGCCGGTTGCCGGTGCCGTCGGTGAGGATGTCCTCGTCGTTGGTCGATCCGACGATCACGCAGTGCCGCGGGGCGTCGACGATGCGGCGCCCGAAGGGCATGCGGAAGCTGTCGACGCGGCTCGAGACGAAGGCCTTCACCGCCGCGGCGTCGCGGGCCCGCTGCATCGCGTCCAACTCCGCCCACTCGAGGATCCAGACGCGCCGGAGGAGCATCAGCGCGTCCTTGTTCTGGATGTCGACGGGGGAGTCCGAGAACCAGGCGTCGCCGGCGAGGGTCGAGAAGAAGGTGCTCTTGAGGGCTCCCTGCGGCCCCTGGAGGATTAGGACGGTGTCGACCTTGCACCCGGGGTTGAGCGGCCGGGCGACGGCACTGATGAACCACGAGCGCAGGATCGCCTGGGTCAGCTCGTCGGGAGCGAGGCCCAGGATGTCCTCTGCGACGGCGGCGATCCTGGGGATGCCGTCCCAGGTCAGCGACCGCAGGTACTCGGCCACCGGGTTGTAGCGGTGCTCGCTCGCGACCTGGTCGAGCGCCATGGTCACGTCGGCGGTGGAGGGGCGGAGCGGCCGGCCCTTGGAGTCGCGGCAGTATTGCTCGATCCGCTCGCGAATCTGCCCGACGGTCGCGTCCTCGACGGGCGCGCCGCCGATGGTCGGCGCGCAGAGCATTTCGTTGTACTCGAGGGGCTCCGGGACGATCCGCCGGTCGTGCCGGAGGATCGCGACGATGGTCGCGTACGAGCCCTTCTCGTAGGGGGCGATCGGGGCCGGGGGCTGGGCTGGAGCGGGCGGAGGGGGAGGCGCCGGCCGCACCGCCGGGAGGTAGCCCTCGGCCCGAAGCAGCTCGGCGGGCTTCACGCCGGCGGCATGCGCGGCGAGGTCGAGGGCGTCCCCGTGGTGGCAGTTGTTTGCTTTGATGCCCGGGGCTGTATGTGAAGTGGAGAAGCAAACCCAGCGCGTCGGGTCCGACGGGAGGCGCCCGAAGCAGCGGCGGTGGCCGCACGCCGGGCAGTCGCCGTCGGATTTGGGCCAGTCCTGGGCGTGGTCCTCGTTGAACCGCGCGATCGCCTCCTCGAGCGAGGCGGAGGGCTGCCGCGGGGCCGCAGGGGCGGACTGGGGCGCGGGTGGCGGGGTCAGCTCCTCGAGCGTGTAGGGCTCGTCGCGGAGGACCTGTGGGGTGGCGTTGCGGGCGACGCCCTCTACGACGGCCCGGGGCGTGTAGAGGAAGCGCGC
>JAEZJH010000078.1 GCA_023436385.1 Pseudomonadota bacterium | reverse complement strand
TCGACGCCGCCCCGCCCTCCCGGCCCTCGCAGAGGAGCTGCTTGCCCGCCGTCCCCCGGGCGTCGAGGAACTCGAGCAGCTCGCCCAGGGCCGCGTCGTCGCTCCCGGCGGTCAAGAGCGCCAGCCCCGACTCCCGGGTGACGCCCACCACCCGCCCCGGCGCGCCGGGGGCGAGCTTGCGCACCACCGTCTCCGCGGCCGAGCCGGAGGTGGCCCGGGCGAAGATGGCGATCCCCTTCTCCTTGGCGAACTCCACCGCCTGGGCGTTGAGCACCCGGGCGCCGGCCTCCGCCAGCTCCTGCATCTCCTCGTAGGAGATCTCCGCGAGCCGGCGGGTGTCCGGCACCTCCCGGGGATCGCCGGTGTAGACCCCGTCGACGTCGCTGTAGATCTCGCAGGCCTCCGCCCCCAGCGCCGCGGCCAGCGCCACGGCGGTGGTGTCGGAGCCGCCGCGGCCCAGGGTGGTCACCTCGCGGCGGTAGCTCACGCCCTGGTAGCCGGCGACGATCACCACCTTGCCGCGCTCCAGCTCGTCCTGCACCCGGTACGGCCGGACCTCGACGATCCGCGCGTTGGTGTGGGAGTCGTTGGTGATGATCCCGGACTGGGAGCCGGTGAAGCTCACCGCCGGGACGCCGCGGGCGTTCAGCGCCATCGAGAGGAGCGCCATGGTGATCCGCTCCCCGGCGCTGAGGAGCATGTCGAGCTCCCGCCGGGCCGGCGCCTCGCACACGCCCTTGGCCAGGGAGAGCAGCTCGTCGGTGGTGTGGCCCATCGCGGAGACCACCACCACCACGTCCTTGCCCGAGGCCCGGGTGGCCGCGACCTTGTCCGCGACCCGCCGGATCTTCTCGACGTCGGCCACCGACGAGCCGCCGTACTTCTGCACCACGATCGCCACGTGTGCTCCCTTTTCCCGTCGCCGCCCCTCCGTGGGCGAGCGGCGCAGCCTACCCCCCCCGGCGGCGAGCGCGCCAGGATGCAAGGCGTCCCCTGTCCGTTCAAGCCCGCCGGCCGTGCCGCCCGCCTGCCCTCTCGCCCCACGACCGCCGGGTTGACACCTCGGCGGCCGGTGTTATCTTGATGCGCGCTCGCGCAACTTGGCGAATTCCGGGCGTTTTTCGGAAACCTCGAAACCCCTGGAACCGGTCGGGAATGGGGGTACGGGCCGGGGCTGTTGGGGGGCGCGGGCGTTACAGGCGCTTGCCGCCCGGGCGCGTGCGGAGCTCCGCCGGTCCGGGTGGTGGTCGAGCACGGACGAGCCACGGAGCCGCCATGATCGAGGTCTCCCACCTCACCAAGCGATACCGAGACATCACCGCCATCGAGGACCTCTCCTTCACCGTCGGCAAGGGCGAGATCCTCGGCTTCCTGGGGCCGAACGGCGCCGGGAAGAGCACCACCATGCGCATCCTCACCGGGTTCCAGCCGGCGACGAGCGGCACCGCCAAGGTGGCCGGCTTCGACGTCTTCGAGGAGCCGCTGGAGGTGAAGCGCCGGGTCGGCTACCTCCCGGAGATCCCGCCGCTCTACCCGGACATGACGGTGCGCGCCTACCTCAAGTTCGTCGCGGAGCTGAAGGGCGTGCGCCGCAAGGAGCTGGCTGCCGAGTTGGAGCGAGTCGCGGAGGCGACGCGGATCGGCCACGTGATGGGCCGGCTCGTCGCCAACATCTCCAAGGGCTACAAGCAGCGCGTCGGCCTCGCCCAGGCGCTGCTCGGCAACCCCGAGGTGCTGATCCTCGACGAGCCGACGGTGGGCCTCGACCCCTCGCAGATCCTCGAGGTTCGCGAGCTGATCCGCCGCCTCGCCGGCGAGCACACGGTGGTGCTCTCCACGCACATCCTCCAGGAGGTCACCGCCACCTGCGAGAAGGTGCTGATCCTCGCCCGCGGTAAGCTGGTGGTCCACGAGGACCTGCCGGCCCTGCAGGCCCGGCACCCCGGCAAGAGCCTCGACGAGATCTTCCTCCACCTCACCTCGGACACGGGGAGCGCCCCGGCGGCGGCCGCCGGCGAGTCGGCGGCCTAGCCGCGGAGGAGCCACATGCGCAACGTCCTCGCGATCGCCAAGAAAGAGCTGTACCTCTACTTCACCACGCCGATCGCCTACGTCGCCTTCTTCGCGACCAGCTTCATCGGCGCCTTCTTCTTCCTCACCCTCACCTCGGCGTTCCAGCGCCAGTCGCTGCAGTTCACCCAGTTTCAGGCGCCCCAGCTCCTGGAGCGGATGAACCTCACCGACATGGTCGCCTTCCCGCTGATCGTCAACATGGGGGTGATCCTGATCTTCGTGGTGCCGTTCCTCTCGATGCGCCTCCTCGCCGAGGAGCGCCGGAACCGCACCGTGGAGCTGTTGATGACCGTGCCGGTCCGCTCCGGCGAGATCGTGCTCGGCAAGTACGCCGCCGCCCTGGCGATGGTCGCGGTGCTGGTCGCCCTGATCGCCGTCTTCCCGGTGCTCCTCGGCTTCTACGCCACCGGCACCGGCGGCGGCGGCGGCCTCGAGTGGCAGACGGTGGGGGTCGGGCTCCTCGGCCTCTTCCTCTGCGGCGCCGCCTTCATGGCAATCGGCCTGTTCGTCTCCTCCCTCACCGAGTCCCAGGTGGTGGCGGCGCTCCTCACCTTCCTGGTCCTCCTCGTCACCTGGATCGTCGGCTGGAAGGCGGCGGAGGTCGAGGGCGCCTTCCGCGAGGTGCTGAACCACCTCTCCTCGGTGACGCACCTGGTC
>JAEZJH010000035.1 GCA_023436385.1 Pseudomonadota bacterium | reverse complement strand
CGCTCACCCTCCGCGGCTTCGCCCTCGCCGCGGGCGACCGGGACGAGGAGGCGGTGGCCACCCTGCGCCTCGCCGCCGCCGAGCCCGACGCCGGCACGCTGGCCCCGGCACTCGCCGAGGAGTTCTCCCGCCGCGACGAGCTTCAGGCCCACCGGAGCCCGGCGCTCGCCGGCGTGCTCTCCGCGGTCCTCCCGGGGGCGGGCCACGCCTACGTCGGCGACGTCGGCCTGGGGATCACCGCCCTCGCCTGGAACGGCATCTTCCTCTGGGGACTCTACGAGACGATCGACGAGCGGCTCTGGGGCCTCACCGCGGTGGTCGGCGTCCTCGAACTGCTCTTCTACGGCGGCGCGATCACCGGCTCGGTGGCCGCCGCCCACAAGTTCAACCGCGACGCCCGGCTGAACCACCTCGACGACCTCCGGCGCCGCTACCCGGCCCTGGACGTCGGCTGTTCAACGGTCGGAGGCGCCGGGCCCTGACCCCGGAGTGGCCAAGCGCCCGGAGGGGCCCGCTATCCTCCGGCGCATGAGACCTGCTACCGCCCTCGCGCTCCTCGCGCTCCTGGTTTCCTTCGCTCCCGCCGCCGCCGCCCAGAAGGTGAAGGACGGCTCGACGGGGATCTCCTTCGACGTCCGCCAGGAGGTCGGCGGCGTCGCCTACACCTGCCTCGGCGCCGGCGTCCGCAAGATCCTCCTGTTCAAGGCCTACGCGGTGACCTTCTGCCTGGAGCAGGCCGTCGCCGAGAAGACCGTCCGCGGCTACGTCGAGCAGACCTACCCGCAGCTGAAGGGGGACGACCTCGCCGACGCCCTCGAGGACGATCCGAAGTTCTTCGAGCACCTCGCCGGCGCGCCCGGCGACAAGCTGGTGATCATGCGGGTGGTGCGGGACGTGGCGCGCGACAAGATCGCCGGCGCCTTCCGCGACTCGCTCGCCGGGATCCTGCCCAAGGCCAAGGTCGACAAGCTGATCGAGACCATCCCCGGGGACATCCCGGACGGCCAGTCGGCGCGGCTCTATTCGAAGGGCAACACCCTCACCATCGACATCGCCGGGAAGGGCAACACCATCGACGATGCCGATATCGCCAAGAAGCTCTGGTGGGTCTGGTTGGGGCCATCGGGCGTGGCGCCGTCCCTGAAGGATTCGATCGCCGCCCGGGCGGCCGTACCGTCTCGCTGAATCGTTCCGTCCTCACGGTGACCGCGGCGCGGTTCACCTCCCGCGGAGGGGATGCCGCGCCGTCGCCGTTTCCGGCGGCCTACCGGGGGTCCAGCCGACCCGGCGGTCGCCCGCCGGGCCGGTCAGCGAACTAGCGAACTGGGGCCGGCCTTCCCGATCGCCACGGAAGCACCCGACCCCGTCGGGACTCCCCACCCCGCCCCAGAACGGTCCAAACCGGCTCTCCGGGCCGTTCCCGGCCACTTCCCGGCGGACGGTCTCCGGGCCCCCGGAGCCCCCCCGTTTGCGGAGCCTGCCCGACCGTCAACGGTGGTCTCCGAGTCGCACCCCCGTCTGCGGTATCCGGCTGTTGCCACCGACAACGATTGGGTGTAGGGGGTGGCCCCGCGGCAATTTTGCCTGCTGGCTGAAAGCGGCGGAGGGCCGTGCCGGTTGAACACAGTGTCCACCTCGGGGCAGTATCGGGGCCCCAACACTTCGAGGAACGAGACGCTCCATGATTTCTGAATGGGCTCCGGCGCTGGTCTTCATGGCCATCGCCGCGGTTGCCGGGTTCGGCATGCTCGGCGGTGCCTGGCTGCTCCGGGTTCGCGCCAAGAAGCGGCTTCCCACCACCGGCCTCACCTACGAGTGCGGCGAGGAGCCGGACGGCCCCGCCTGGATCCGCTTCCACCCGCGTTACTACGTGGTGGCGCTGGTCTTCGTGTTGTTCGATGTGGAGGCGGTCTTCTTGTTTCCCTGGGCGCTGACGCTCCGGGAGTTGGGGACCACCGCCCTGGTCTCGATGCTGATCTTCGTCGGCGTCCTGCTCCTGGGCTGGGCCTACGCGATCCGGAAGGGAGCGCTGAAGTGGCTCTAGACCGCGAGAACCGCAGCTACGAGTACGAGCACTTCGACTACGTCGAGCGCCTCCCGGGCGCCGAGGTGCTGCTCACCACCGCGGACAAGCTGCTCCACTGGGGCGCGGCCTCGAGCCTCTGGATGTTCCCGATGGCGACATCCTGCTGCGGGATCGAGTTCATGGCGACGATGGCCAGCCGGATCGACGTCGACCGGCTCGGGACCATCATCCGCTCCACGCCGCGGCAGTGCGACGTGCTGGTGATGGCCGGCACGATCACCGTGAAGATGGCCCCCCGGATCAAGAAGCTCTGGGACCAGATGCCCGAACCGAAATGGGCCATCGCGATGGGCTCGTGCGCGATCTCGGGTGACTTCTACCGGGACATCTACTCGGTGGTCCCGGGCGTCGACACCATCCTCCCCGTCGACGTCTACGTCCCCGGCTGTCCTCCCGGCCCCGAGGGCCTGATCGACGGCCTCCGGGCGCTGCAGAAGAAGATCCTCACGGAGAAGGAGCTCGGCCAGAAGCTGCCGGCGGAGCGGATCGAGACGACGAAGATGATCCGTCC
>JAEZJH010000500.1 GCA_023436385.1 Pseudomonadota bacterium | reverse complement strand
GCGAGACCGTGAAGGCGATGCGGAAGAACGTGCTCGCCAAGTGCTACGGCGGCGACATCAGCCGCAAGCGCAAGCTCCTCGAGAAGCAGAAGGAGGGGAAGAAGCGCATGAAGCAGGTGGGCACCGTCGAGATCCCGCAGGAGGCGTTCCTCGCCGTGCTGCGGGTCGAGGACTAAACCGTGGCCAAGAAGCACGGCGCCGCCGCCTTCGGCCGCGACTCCGCGACCGAGGAGAAGCCGGCGGAGAAGAAGCAGGGCAAGTCGGGCGGCGGCCTCTGGGCCACCGTGCGCTCGATCGGTCCGGCGATCCTGGTGGCGCTGGCGATCCGCGCCTTCCTCTTCGAGCCGTTCTCGATCCCCTCCGGCTCGATGCTGCCCACCCTGCAGATCGGCGACTACGTGGTGGTCACCAAGTTCGCCTACGGGGTGCGGATCCCGTTCTCCAACCGCCTCGCCTGGGAGCGGAAGCTCCCGGCCCGCGGCGACGTGATCGTCTTCGACCATCCCCGTCGCACCGGCGACGACCTGATCAAGCGGGTGGTCGGCCTCCCCGGCGACGTGATCCGGCTCGAGGACAGCGTCGTCTACGTCAACGACGTCGCCCAGGACCGCCGCCTCCTCGAGGAGGACTTCGCCTTCGATGACTACAGCGAGGGGCTGCGGCGCTGGATTCCCTCCCACGGCGATCTCTACGTGGAGACCCTGACCCGGCGGGACGGCGGCACGCACCGGAACTTCGTGATCGAGCAGGTCGAGCGCGAGCCGCCGGAGGGGCCGTTCCGGGTCCCCGAGGGGCACGTGTTCGTGATGGGCGACAACCGGGACAACTCCGCCGACTCCCGGCGGGACGGCACCTGGTACGTGCCCGTGGGCCACATCCGCGGCCGGGCCGACGTGATCGGCTTCTCCTGGGGCCAGGACGGGTTCCGCGGCGACCGGTTCTTCCGGTCGATCGACGGCGGGGTCCCCGGGGCGTGACCGCGCCGCGACGGGACCGCTCCCGGCTGGCGTCGGAGCTCCGGGAGACCGGGCGGCTCCTCCGGCGGGGACGGAAGAGGCTCTCTCCCCACGCCGTGGCGGAGGTGGAGGCCCTCCGGGCGGTGGCCGCCGCGGCCCTCGCCTCCGGCGACCCGGCGCGGATCGCCGCCGCCCGGGCCCACCTCGCCGAGGCCTGGAACCGGCACCTCCGTCCGTTTCGCAAGGGCCTCCTGCGGGAGGCGGTGGAGATCGTCGGACCGGCGGTGCTCCTCGCCGTGCTCCTCCGGCTCTTCGTGATCGAGGCCTTCCAGATCCCCTCCGGATCGATGGCCCCGACCCTCCTTCCCGGCGACCAGCTCCTGGTCGCCCGGGTCGCCTACGGCCTCCGGCTCCCCTTCGGCGGGCCGGTGCTGATCGAGGGCTCGCCGCCGCGGCGGGGCGACGTGATCGTCTTCCGCGATCCCGCGGATGCCGGGCGGCTCCTGGTCAAGCGGGTGGCGGCGATCGCCGGCGACGAGGTGCGGCTCGAGAACGAGCGACTCTGGCTGAACGACGCCGTCCAGCCCCGGGTCCTGGTGGAGGAGCGGCACGAGTTCTGGAACCGCGACAACGGGTTGGGCTACTGGCACCCGCAGAGCGGCCGGCGGTTCCTCGAGGAGCTGGACGGCCGCCGGCACGAGACGCTCCAGGCCCTCCAGGCGCCGGCGGCCCGGCCCGCGGCGGGTCCGTTCCACGTCCCGGAGGGCCACGTCTTCGTCCTCGGCGACAACCGGGACAACTCCGCGGACGGCCGGGAGGGGAACGGCTGGTACGTCCCCCTGGAGAACATCGAGGGCAGGGCGCTCCTCACCTGGTTCTCGTGGGGCCGGGGCGGCGCGTGGCCCGCCGGCGAGGCGGGGGTGCGCTTCGAGCGGATCGGCCTGCCGATCGACGGCGCCGTCGCCCGGGAAGAGGCCCTGGTGACGGCGGCCCGGGCCCTCGAAGGGGACGCCGGCTCCGAGACCGCGGCCCAGGAACCCTGACGATCGTCCCGGGCGAACGCTCGAAAGCCGACGTTGGGCAGCTTCCCGAAGGCCGGCGGGAGGCGGACCCGGCGTTGGCCTTCCTTGCTTACGCCGGGGGCTCTTGCGAAGATGCCCGCATGCCGCGCCTCCCGCGCCGCCGCGACGGCGGCGAATTCAACGTCGTCACCGCGATCCTCCTCCTCCTGGTGGTGGTCGTCGTCTACGCGGCGTACGTCTACCTCCCGCCCTGGATGCGAAACCGGCGGGTGACCCAGGCGATGAAGGAGGCGAGCTACCAGGCGTGGCGCGCCGAGGACGACGCGCTCCGCAAGATCATCCTCGACCGGACCAAGCGCCTCTGGCCCGAGGCCGCCACCTCCGGCGGCAAGGTCCCGGACATCGGCCCGGGGATGATCGACGTCTACCGCGATCGCGAGGCCCGCACGGCGACGATCGCGGTCTCCTACGAGGTCGTCGTCGACCTCCCGCTCTTGAACCGGCAGCGGTCGCTCCGCTTCGACAACGAGGTCGAGACCAGCACCGCGCCACCCTCGGAGGAGAAGCCCTCCGAGTTCCTGCAGTGGCTGACCCAGTGACCATGAACCAGCTCGCCGACCAGAAGACTCTCCTCGACGCCGAGGGGATCGATCGCGCCCTCGTGCGCATGACCCACGAGATCCTCGAGGCCAACCGCGGTGCCGCGGACCTCTGCCTCCTCGGCATCCAGCGCGGCGGCCTGCCGCTGGCGAAGCGCCTCGCCGCCCGCGTTCACGGGATCGAGGGGGTGGCGCCGCCGATCGGCTCCCTCGACATCACCCTCTACCGCGACGATCTCGGCGCCCACCCGGTGCCCCAGGTCGGCCCCACCAAGAT
>JAEZJH010000379.1 GCA_023436385.1 Pseudomonadota bacterium | reverse complement strand
CCTGACCGCCGCCACCTACAGCACCTACGCCCTCGCCGGAATCTTCGTTTATGCCACCGACGGCGATCCGCCCTTCGCGCCCTCGGGGTCGTGGAAGGGGTTGTTCCTCGACGACGACCTCAACGTTCGCGCCGCCGGGCTGGTGGTGCTCTTCCTCGGCGCTTTGTATGCGGGCTTCTTCTCGGCCGCCGTGCTCGGCTCGCGCTTCCGTTTGACGCCATCGCCCGACGACGGGTCCCTCTCGATCCCGAAGATCGACGCCGCCGGCTACCGCGTCCTCTGGACCCTCGGCCTGGGCATGACCCTGGCCTCGTTCGCCGCCCTCCCCGGGGCCGCTTTCGCCGGTGCGTACTCGGTCGCCGACGGTGCCTTTCCTTTCCTCTTCTTCAGCGTCTACCTGCTGATGGCGGCCTCGACCCTGCTCCTCGGCGCCGATGGCTTTTCCCGGGAACGGATGATCGCCACCGCCGTGATCACCGTGCCGCTCCTCTGGCTGGGCATCCGCCAACCCTTCGTCTACTTCGCCGGGGCGGTGACCCTCGTCATGCTCCGGAAGCGGCGGATCACGCCGCGCTGGATCGCGGCGCTCGTCGTCGGCCTCCTGGTCCTCGGGTTCGTCGGCCTGTTCCGCGGCGAGAAGAACTTCGCCGCCATCGCCTGGTCCGACATCCCCCTGGCGCCGTTCCAGTACGCCATCTACGAGGGCGCGTTCACGTACTACAACATGCTCTCCACCCTGGCCCTGGTCGAGCTTCGCCCCGGCCTCGTCGTCCCGGGCCAGGGCCTCATGGACATCGTCGTGCAGTTCATCCCGACGTTCTTCTGGCCAGAGAAATACAACTACATGGCCCTCTGGAACCTGCAGGACGCCAGCCCGATCGCCCTTCGCCCCTTCGGCACCTTCTTCGGCCTCGCCCAAGTGTATCTCCAGGGACGCGAGGCCGCGGTGGTCTTGTTTGGGTTCCTGAACGGCGTCGTCCTCCGCTGGCTGGGCCGGGAGCTCGCCATCACCCGCCGCGCCACCCTCCTCGGCCTCGTCGCCTTCGCCGTCCCGTTGCTGTCCCTCTACATGGTGCGCGGCACCATCGCCGGCGCCGTGGTGATGATCGTCCGCTTCGTCGGCGTCCCCGCCGTCCTGCTGGTGATCGTCAAGGCGATCCTGCGGCTGAAGCCCGACCTGGCGGCGCAGGCGCGAGTGGACCTCTCTGGGTGGTATTCGCATTCCTCGCGTCGGGGTCGGGGCTCCGGCGACCGATAGGAGCCGAATCGATGCGAGAACTTGCGCGATTGCTCGCCCGTTTCGCCGCCCACGACTCCTCCGTCGGGAATCGGGCCAGGGCCCTGGGGCGGTTCACGTTTCGGCAGCTCCACAAACGCATCGTCCGCCGCCCGCTGCTGGTCGACTGGGAGGGCCTGCGCCTCGAGGTGCCCGTCGATGCCAAGGCCGCCGCGGCCGCCTACTACCTGGGACGCTACGAGTCCTGGGAGCTCGATTTCCTCGAGCGGTTCCTCCGGCCCGGCGACACCGCCCTCGACGTCGGCGCCAACGTCGGTATCTACTCGATGTTCATCGGCAAGCTCGTCGCCCCGGGCGGCCGCGTCTTCGCCTTCGAGCCCGACCCGCTCAATTTCGCGCGCCTCGAGGCGAACCTTCGCCGCAACCGGATGGACTGGGTGCGACCCCGCCGGGCCGCCGTCGGCCCGGTGGACGGCACGGCGCGGTTCCTCGACGGGCGGGATTGTGTCGGGCGGCTCAGCGAGAGCGATGAGGGGATCGAGGTGCCGGTGGTGGCGCTCGACGGGCTGGCCCTGCGGCCGCTCTACGCCAAGGTCGACGTCGAGGGCTTTGAAGACGGGGTGCTGCGGGGGGCCACGAGAATGATGGAATCCGGCTTCCCGCTCGTGTGGCAGCTCGAGATGCTGGCGGCCACCGCGGCGGGGAAGCAGCAGTCCATCCTCGAGACGCTGGCAGCCTACGGCTACCGCCCTTTCGCGTTCTCGTGGCGAGAGGGCCTGGTTCCTGTCGATCCCTGCGCGCGATCCTCGCAGAACTTCCTGGCCATCCGGGACCCGGGGTTCGTCCGGGAGCGGCTGGGGAATTGGAGGCCGTAGGCCTTGTCGCTGAGCTCCTTTCCGCGGCGGACAGGAGTCATGCGTCTCGGCCCTAACGCGCGACACCCTCCTCGTGGACCTGGCACGGGCAGGGGCACCGGCACGAGTGTCCTGCACTACGCCCGACCGGCCGCGCCGCGCAGTGGCGCTGGACCATTGTTAGCAGCGCTTCGTCGTCGAACGGCTTTCGCAGGAACCGGTCGGCTGGGACGGGCACCGCCGGTTCGCCGTCCCGGCGGCCGGACACCACGACCACCGGGATGACGGCGAGCGCCGGGTCGGCCTGTAACTCGCGGTGGCACTGCCAGCCGTCCATCACCGGCATCGAGAGATCGAGAAGGACCAGGCGCGGCGGAGGCCCACCGCTCCGCAAGTGATGGAGCGCCTCCTGCCCGTTGGAGGCCTGCGCCACCACGTAACCCTCGGCCCGAAGCAGATCGACCACGCATTCCCGAAGGTCTAGGTCGTCATCGACCACCAGGATCCGCGTGGCGTGTGTCCGGTCCTTCCCGAGGGCGGCTGTAGGCGCATGCATGGTCCTTCCCCCTTTGGCTTTGGTCGGCCCGGCACAATACCCGGTGTCGTGCCTACGTCAAGTTTGACGTATTCTGGCCAGGGGTAGGCACCTACGCTCGCGGTCGCCTGGACGGTGAGATGACCGCGAACGAGGAGCTACAGGTCCGGTTGGGAAAGCGCTGCCGCGAGCTGCGCCACGCCCGCGGCCTGTCCCAACTCGACATGGTCCGGCGCTTCGAGTTCTCCCTCTCGCACTACCAGAAGATCGAGCGCGGGGACCTCGACGCGCGCCTGAGCACGCTCGCCCGGCTGGCGGAGTGCTTCGAGGTCAGCCTGTCGGAGCTGCTCGAAGGCGTGTAGCCCGCGCCCGATACCCGCGGCGCGTCGACGCTCCCGAGTCTCGAGGGAACGGTACAAGGGCCGAGCAGGCGTCCTGCCCGGTACGCCCGGTGGTGAGGCGGACCGGGGCCGGGCTGGGTCCACGGACCGCCGTCTCGGTATGGGGCGTCGCGTCCAGGAGCTACCTGCTCTTGCCGCACAACTACCACCGCCACGGAGGCTTGAAACCCCGGACGACTTCGGACCGGCGATGGGCCCTCGGTGGCGGGATGGTCACCGATGGGGAGCACGGCGAAGGCCACGCGCAGGAGCTACAGCGCTGCGGAGTGTGAAGCGGCTGTCGCAGACGTGGCGGAGCTTGGCCTGACGAGGGCCGCCAAGAAGCACGGCATTCCCACGAGCACGCCGTGCCAGTGGACGAAGAGGACGACCAGCAGGAAGCCGGAGACCTCGCTCCGCAGCAACGGGACGTCTCCGGCCGGGCGTGGGGCTCGTGCGATGCCCTCCGCGAAGGCGCTTTCGTCAGGGGAGGTTGAGGACCGCGGACAAGCCAGGGGAGTGCCCGACGGCTATCCCCGCGCGGCGGGGCCCGGCGCGCCGCGACGGAACGCGCCTCCGGCCGGTGTCGGGCCAAGGGCACCAGCACGCTGGTCGGCTGCGACCCGGTGCGGGCCGTCGTTCGGGTCGAGCCCGGGGTGGTGCGGGCGCAGGGGGCGGGAGTCGCCGGCGCGAAGCGGTTCAAGGCCCTGGTCCGAGCCGCGATTCGCGAGGCCTTCGGCGACCGGGCCCACCTCGGTTACGCCGACGCCAAGCGCCCTCCCCCGCCACATCGTCTCGCGCAGGCCCCGGAGCGAGGCGGCGTCGCCCTCGATCAGGCACGTGCCGCAAAGCCCGCTCTGCTGGAGGCGTGCGCGGGCGTGTTCGGACGGGCTGCCCCAGGTGAACGCCAGGACGTCGGCATACGCGAGGAGCGGGTGGGCGCCCTTTCGCACCGGCGCGACGGAGAGGCAGAAGCGGCCGTAGCGGGCGGGATCTTCCTCGGCAAGGCTCCGGGCAAGCCCGGCGCAGAGCCATTCGCAGCCCACGGCCAGGTCGACGTCTCCGCGGGCCTCGAGCAGCACGTCGAGCCGCGTGTCTCCCTCGATCGGCAAGAGCCGCGCGACCCAGGTAATCAGCTCGGCGACGCCGGCGGCCCACAGGTCGCACGAGAGGCCGGCGAGCGCGCCGGTGCCGATCCCCAACACCCCGACGGGCGCGTCGAGTACCGCCTGGACCCGCTCGTCGTGCTCGTCGAGCGAGTCCTCCGACGCGTGGGCGCCCGGCGGCAGGGGCGGCAAGGCGACGCCGTCGGGAACGACGATTCCGACGAGGCGGCCGTCCTTCCGGGCCGACGGGTCGTCGGCATCGAAGCCGCAGCCGGTCTCGTCGATGAGGAGCGTGTAGGCGGCGGCCGGCGCCAGCAGGTCGATGCGGTGGTTCGAGTGGCCGGGACGGACCCGCGACAACGCCTGGCCGCGGCCGCGGCGCGCAACGGCCTCGGCACGGCGCCGCCGTGCCGCTCGGGCGAAGTCCAGGGCCTTGCGGATCGACGGCGCGATCTCCGGGAACTCGGCCAAGAGGTCTGCCGCGAGCCGGGCGGCGTCTTCGGAATCGGGATCGAGCTGGCGGAGCGTCGCCCGCCAGCCCTCGAGCGCGACGCGCATCTGCCCGCCGTGCGTCACCGCCTCGTCGATCCGCCCCTCGAAATCGGCGTTCGCCTCGACGAGGCGGCGGGCCATGGCGCGCACCTCGGGGTGCTCCGGACCCTTCCTGCTCGCTTGTTTCGCCAACTCGAGGAGGGCCGCCTTGAGTTCGGCGGAGAGGGGCGGTTCCAAGGGGCGGGGCGGCGGCGGAGGCGCGGAATCGATCACGCGGTCGATGCCGCCGGGGACCAGCAGCGCGAGGAGCGCCGCGATGCGGCCGGCGTAGTTGTTGACGTCGAGCCAGATCGCGTCGCCGGCGGCGCGGCGGGCGGCGAGGCGCGGGACCAACTCGCGCTCGACCCAGGCC
>JAEZJH010000262.1 GCA_023436385.1 Pseudomonadota bacterium | reverse complement strand
CTGCCTGCTCTGGCGGCCCACGCACCAAGATCTCCACGATCGCTGGGTGGGGCCGTGCCGGGTCCAGGCCGGCCGCGGCGACCTGGCCGCCACCGCGCCGATCTGCGACCGGTTTCTCCCCCGGGGGAGCCGGGTCCCGCAGGCCCCGCCGCCCGAGCCCACCCGCCGCCGGGCGGTGACGCTCTCCGGACCCGCCCGCCGCCGTCCCGGAGCCCTCTCGACCCTTTCCGCCGCGCCCGCGCCCGACGTGGAGCTGGGGGAGATCTTCGACATGACGCGAAACGAGCTGATCGACATCCTCCGCGAGGCCCTCGGGGAGGCGACGGGCGAGGGGCCGCTGCCGCCGCTCGCCGGGAAGTGGGAGGGCGGCTCCATCGTCCTGAAGCCGGGGAACTCCGAGCTGCAGCCGAAGGAGATCCCGCTCGACGCCCTCTTCCACAAGGTGGTGATGATCCGCGATCGCCTCCGGGTGCTCGAGGCGAAGCTGAACGCCCACGCGAAGCTCTCCGACGCGGAGAAGGTGGAGCTGCAGGGCTACATCACCAAGTGCTACGGATCCCTGACCACCTTCAACGTGCTGTTCCGCGAGAAGGGCGACGGGTTCGTCGGCGAGCGAGGCAAGGACGAGTAATCCAGCGAGAGAGTTGCCGCCCGAGTTACCCGCCCAGATCGCCAGCGCCGTCCCGGCCCCGGTCAACGGGCGGGCCCACGCCTTTCGGGCCCTCCGGAACCCCGGCTACCGCGCCTACTTCGGCGCGCAGGTGGTCTCGTTCGGCGGCGCCTGGATGCAGACCGTGGCCCAGGGCTGGCTGGTCTACCGGATCACCGGCTCGTCGTTCCTGCTCGGCCTGGTGGCGTTCCTCTCCCAGGTGCCGGCGCTCTTCATCTCCCCCTTCGCCGGGGTGATGATCGACCGGCTCCCGCTCCGGAAGCTGGTGGCCTGGACCCAGGGGATCCTCGCGCTCCAGGCGGCGGCGCTGGCGGTACTGACCGGGACCGGTCTGGTCACCTACCACTGGATCCTCGGCCTGGGCCTCTTCGCCGGCCTGGTGAACGCCCTCGATATGCCCGCCCGGCAGACCTACCTGGTGGAGGTCGCCGGCCCCGAGGATCTCTCCTCGGCGATCGCCCTCTCCTCGAGCGCGTTCAACACCGCCCGGGTGCTGGGGACCGCGGTCGGCGGCATCCTCGTCGCCACCCTGGGCGAGACCGCCTGCTTCGCGATCAACACCTGCACGTTCCTGGCGATGATCGCCACGGTGCTGCTGGTGAAGCCGCCCCATGCCCGGGAGCCGCGGGCGCCGGAGCCGCCGCTTCGGGCGCTGCGCGAGGGCTTCGCCTACGCCCGGCGCGAGCACCACACCCGGACCGTGCTCCCGCTGATCGCCCTGATGTCGCTGATCGCCTCGCCCTACCTGCCGATGCTGCCGGTGTTCGCCAAGAGCGTCCTCGCCGGTGGCCCGGAGCTCCTGGGCGGCCTCAACGCTGCGGTCGGCGTCGGCTCGATCGTCGGGGCGCTGGGCGTGGCGTCGGTGCTCGACCGGAAGCAGCTCTTTCCCCGGGTCGGGCTGGGGATGGCCTGCCTCGGCGTCGCGCTGGTGATCGTCGGGCTCTCGCGCTGGACGTGGCTCACCTTGCTCGCGCTCCCGATCTCCGGCTTCGGCTTCGTCACCTTCCTCTCTGCGTCCAATACCCTTCTCCAGACCGAGGGCGATCCGGCCTTCCACGGGCGGGTGATGGCGCTCTACACGATGGTCTCGATCGGCCTCTTCCCGGTGGGCACGCTGCTCTTCGGGGCCCTGGGCGACGCGGTCGGCGTCGGCCCCACGGTGGCCGCCGGCGGTCTGGCCACGGTGGCCGTCACCGCGTGGCTGCACCGTCGGGTCCCCGCCTTCCGCCGGCGCTCCGCCGCAGATGGGACCTGACACCCGGCCGGAACCTGGCCTATCGTCCCGGTCGTGTCGGAGCCGCCGCTCACTCCCGAGCTGATCGTCGCCGCCTACTGCCGCGGGATCTTCCCGATGGCCGACGAGGACGGGGAGATCGGCTGGTACTCGCCCGATCCACGCGCGGTGTTCCCGCTCGACGCCTTCCACGTCCCCAAGTCGCTGGCGAAGACGATCCGCCACGGGCTCTTCGAGGTGCGGGTGGACACCGCCTTCGAGGCGGTGGTGCGGGGCTGCGCCGATCGCGAGGTCACCTGGATCAGCGAGGCGATCGTCCGGAGCTACGGCGACCTGCACCGGCTGGGCCTCGCCCACAGCGTCGAGGCCTGGCGGGAGGGACGGCTGGTCGGCGGGCTGTACGGCGTTTCCCTGGGCGGCGCCTTCATGGGCGAGTCGATGTTCAGCCGGGAGACCGACGCCTCGAAGGTGTGCCTGGTGGCGCTGGTCGAGCGCCTCCGGGCCCGTGGCTACGTGCTCCTCGACTCGCAGATGGCCACAGAGCACCTGGCGCGCTTCGGGCAGATCGAGATCCCCCGGCGCGAGTACCTCCGGCAGCTCCGGGCGGCGCTTCCGCTCGAGCGCTCCTTCCTCTGACCGCTGCCGGCGCGCCGGCCCGAAAGACCGCGGGCCGGTCGTCCCCGAGGACGCCGGCCCGCGTGTCACCGGGAGTGCAGGCGCGTCTTACTTCTGCGCGTCGAGGCGCCGGACCAGCTCCACCAGCGTGCGGACGCCGACGCCGGTGCCGCCCTTGGGCGTGTAGCCCTTGTCCTTCTCCGACGACGCCGGGCCGGCGATGTCGAGGTGGACCCAGGGGGTCTCGCCGACGAACTCCTTGAGGAAGTGCGCCGCGGAGATCGCGCCGCCCCAGCGGGCGCCGGAGTTCTTCATGTCGGCGATGTCGCTCTTGAGGTTGTCCTTGATCTCCGGGGTCATCGGCAGCCGCCAGAAGTCCTCGCCGGCCTCCTTCGCCGCGGCGAGCACGTCGTTCATCAGCTCGTCGTCCGGACCCATGGCGCCGACGGTGTAGTTCCCGAGGGCGACCACGCAGGCGCCGGTGAGGGTGGCCAGGTCGAGCATCGCCCGGGGCTTCTCGTCGGCGGCGTAGTTGAGGACGTCGCCCAGGACCAGCCGGCCCTCGGCGTCGGTGTTGGTGACCTCCACCGTCTTGCCGTTCCGGGCCCGGAGCACGTCGCCCGGCTTGTAGGAGCGGCCGGAGGGCATGTTCTCGCAGGCACCGACGAAGGCGTGGACCGGGAACGAGGGCTTGATCACCTTGGCGATCACCTGCATCGCCGCGAAGACCGCCGCCGAGCCGGCCATGTCGGTCTTCATGTCCACCATGCCGTCGGTGGGCTTGAGCGAGAGGCCGCCCGAGTCGAAGGTGATCGCCTTGCCGATCAGGGCGAGGGGCGCGGCCTTCTGGGCCTTCTGGCCCGCCGGCGTGTAGCGGATCTCGATCAGGCGGGGCTCGGTGTCCGCGCCGCGGGCGACGGCGAGGAACATCCCCATCTTCTGCGCCTCGATCTTCTTGCGATCGTGGACCTTCACCTCGCAGCCGGCGGCCTTGCAGGCGTCGCGGGCGACGATCGCCAGGGCCTCCGGCGTCATCTCCATCGCCGGCTCGTTGACCACGTCGCGGGCCCAGTTGACGGCGGTGGCCACCTCGACGCCGAGCTTGAGCGCCTCGTTCACCTCGCGGCCCTTCACCTCGGGGGCGGCGATCAGCGCCTGCTTCAGCTCCGGGTGCTTCTTCGCGTCCTCGTCGCTCTTGTACTTGTCGTAGCGGTACCCGCCGAGGAGCAGGCCCTCGGCGATGGTCCGGACGATCGCCGGCGCCTCGCCGTGGCCGGGGAGGCCGAAGGCGAGCTTGCTCGCCCGGGCCCGGTAGGCCGCCTTGGCGGCGGTGCCCGCGGCGTGGCGGAGGGTGTCGAGGGTGTGCTTCTCCAGGCCGCCCAGGCCCAGGAGCATCACGTGATCGGCGGGGAGCTTGCCGTGAGTGTGGAGCACGAAGGTCTGGTTGGCCTTCGCGGAAAAGTCCTCGGCCTTGGCGGCCGCGAGCAGGACGCCGCCCAGCGCGGCGTCGAGGGCGGCCAGCTCGCCCGTCGGCTTCTGGAAGTCCTCCTCGACGATCGGGAGGGCGACGAAGGGGGCCTTGATCTCCGCGAGGGACGTGCTCGCGAGCTTGATTTCCATGGGAGTCTCCTGGGGCCGCTCCCCGCGGGGGGGAGACGAGTCGCCCGCGGGATCTACCACAGGCCGTGGGCGCGTTGTACGATGCGACCGATTTTTCCGACGCAGCGCGTCGCGGGAGACCGGAGCACCGTGCCGGCAACGGTTCTGCATCTCGTCGCCGTCGAGCGGCTCGCCCGGGACCCACGGGGGCTCCCCGCCGACGTCGCCCGTGCGCTCGCCGAGGACCTGGAGTACGCGCGCTTCGGCGCGGCCCTGCCCGATCTCCCCTACTACGGGCGGCTCTCCGGCGAGGTGACGAACCTCGTCTTCGGCCGGGCCCCGGCGATGCCCCCGTTCGCGCGGCTCCTCCACACCGCGGCGCCGGTGGCGGTGGGCCTGAAGATGGCGGAGCTGGTCTCCCGGGGCGCGCTGGTGGGCCGGGAGCCGGGCATTGCCGTGGTCACCGGCTACTTCACCCACCTGGCCCTCGATCGGCAGCTCCACCCGATCGTCGAGACCCTGCTCGAGCGTTGGCGCCGCGCGGGAGAGACGGTGGCCACCGCCCACCGCCGGATCGAGTGGGTGCAGGCGCTCTTCTGGCTCCGGGAGACGCTGGGCCGGGAGCTGGTGGGGACCGGCGATTTCTCCGCCCGCTGCCGGGTGATGAAGCGCCGCGGGCTGCCGGTGCGGGGCATCGGCCGCGGGCTCTACGAGCTGGTGCGGAGCGCCTGCGCCGACGTGCTTGGCCCCGCGCCCGGCAAGGTCGATCTCGACACCTGGGTGCGCGGGCTCTACGTGTACGGCAAGATCCTGGGCAGCCCGCTGGGCGGCCGCGCGGCGCTGCCCCGGGACGCGAGCCGCGAGTACCGGACGCTCTACCGCGGCGAGCGCCTCGACGTCGGCGCGGCGATCGAAACCGCCCTCGATCGCGCGCGCACCTACGGGACCAAGGTCGGGGCGCTGATCGCGCGGGGCGACTTCTCGCCCCGGGCCCGCGGGCGGTTCCTGGCCGAGCTACCCGAGGGATCCCTGCTCTGCGCCGCCTGAAGCCCGATGGGATGGGGGAGCGCGGTGACCACGGCCGTGGCGAACGGATGAACCGTGGCGCTGCCGAGGATTCCTGCCCGGCGGCAGGAATCCCCACGTCGACGGCGCGGTAGTCTTCGCCGTTCCGGCGAACGCTACATGTACATCCCGCCGTTCACGTGGAGCACCTGGCCGGTGACCCAGGCGCCCGAGGGGCCGGCGAGGTAGGCCACCGCGTCGCCCACCGCCGACGGCTCGCCGAAGCGGCCGAGCGGGATCTGCGCCACCAGCTTCTCCTGCACCGACTCGGGGACGTTCCGGACCATCGGCGTGTCCATGAAGCCCGGGCAGATGGCGTTGACGGTGATCCCGTCCTTGGCCACCTCCTTCGCCAGCGCCTTGGTGAAGCCGATCAGGCCCGCCTTCGAGGCGGCGTAGTTGACCTGCCCGAAGTTCCCCATCGCCCCGACGATCGAGCTGACGTTGATGATCGCGCCGCCCTTGCGCGCCTTCATCCCCGGGACCACCGCCTTCGCCACCAGGAACGAGCCCTTGAGGTTGGTGTCGAGGACGATGTCCCAGTCCTCCTCGGTCATCTTCCAGATCGTCTTGTCCCGGACCAGGCCGGCGTTGTTGACCACCAGGGCGATCGGCCCCAGCTCCTTCTCCACCGCCTCGACCATCGCGTTCACGTCCGCTTCCCGGCGGACGTCGGCCTGGACCGGCAACGCCCGCGCTCCCGTTCGCGCCAACTCGGCGCCCAGGGCCCGGACCTCCGGCTCGTTCCCGCGGTAATGCAAGGCGAGGCGATAGCCGTCGTTCGCCAGGCGAATCGCGATCGCCCGGCCGAGAGCACCGGACGCACCGGTGATCAGCGCCACTTTTTCCATGTCTCTCCCCTCCCGACCCCGGTGCGCCGCGACGCCGGCAAGGCGCTCGCGGCAGGGTCGGCGCCCGCCGGAAACGTAAGCAGGCGCCGGGGCGGAGAGGCGGGCCATGGGCCCGCGCGGGAGGGAGGGGGGCGGCCCGTCGGGTTGGACCGGGCGGGCCGCAGGGCGTCAGGCCGCGACCGCCTGCACCAGGGAGAGCCACTCGGCGGCCAGCCGATCGAGCGCCGTGCGCGCCCGCTCCTCGGCAGCGGCGAGGGCCTCGCCGGGCGCCACCGTCTCCACCAGGTCGAAGTAGTACTTGATCTTCGGCTCGGTCCCCGAGGGGCGGAGCGTCACCCGGCCGCCGTTCGCCAGCTCGAAGGCGAGCACGTTGGAGGAGGGCAGGGCGAGCGGCTCCGTCCGTCCGGAGGCCACGTCCCGGGCGGTCCCGGCCCGGTAGTCGAGGGCCCGGATCACCGGGCTGCCGGCGATCGCCGGGGGCGGCGCGGCGCGGAAGCCGTCCATCACCCGGGCCATGCCCTCCTTCGACAGCTTCGCGGAGCGCTGGCCGGAGACCCAGAGGCCGTGCTCGCGGTAGAGCGCCTCGAGCTCGTCGAGGACGGTCCGCCCGCGGGCGTGGGCGTCGGCGGCGAGGTCGGCGAACACCGCGGCGGCGGAGATCCCGTCCTTGTCGCGGACCACGGTGCCGACGGTGTAGCCCAGGGCCTCCTCGTAGCCGAAGACGAAGCGGGTGCCCGTCTCCGCCTCCTGCCGCATCGCCTCGTTGGCGATCCACTTGAAGCCGGTGAGGGTCTCCGCGTAGCGGACCCCGGCCTTGCGGCACATCCGGCCCAGCATCGGCGAGGAGACGATGGTGGTGCTCGCCAGCCGATCGGCGCCGGGATCCCGGCAGAGCAGGTAGCCGGCGAGAAGCACGCCGATCTGGTTCCCGGAGAGGGCGCGGTAGCTCCCGTCGCGATCCCGGAGCGCCACCGCCAGGCGGTCGGCGTCGGGGTCGTTGGCCAGGACCAGCTCCGCCTGCTCCCGCCGGGCCAGGTCGAGGGCCAGGTCGAGGGCTCCGGGCTCCTCGGGGTTGGGGAAGCGCACCGTGGGGAAGTCGGGATCGGGCGCGTGCTGCGCCTCGACCGGCAGCACCCGCTCGAAGCCCGCCTCCCGGAGCGCCTCGAGGGCGAAGGGGCCGCCCACGCCGTGGAGCGCGGTGTAGACCACGGTGACGCCGGCCTGGCCGGAGGTGGCGCGGGTGAGGGTGCGGACCTCGGCCTCGTAGACGGCCCGGACCTCGGGGCCGATCGCCCGGAGCAAACCCGAGCGCTTCGCCGCCTCGGCCTCGCGGCGGGGCACCGAGGCCAGGGGTCCGACC
>JAEZJH010000256.1 GCA_023436385.1 Pseudomonadota bacterium | reverse complement strand
CCGCCGAGTCATCCCCGTCTCCGCTGGCGGGGTCCGCCGCGACGGCGGTCCCCTGGGCCGAGTCCGGGGACAGCCCCTCGCTCGAGCGGACCAGCCGGATCCCGCCGAAGCCGAGGAGCGCGAGCACGGCGAGGGCCGCGCCCGCCTGTCCGGCCCGCCGCAGCCGGACCCGCCGGGCCTGCCGGCGCCGGAGCCGCTCGAGCTGCGAGGCCACCGTCTCGTTGCCCGGGTCGAGGGCCAGCACCCGGTCGAAGCAGGCGAGGGCCGGCGGCGTCCGGCCCTGGGCGAGGAGCGCCTCACCGTCCGCCGAGAGCCGGGCCACCAGGCGAGCGCGGAAGGTCGCCTGGTGCCCCGCCGGATCGGCGAAGTAGGCGCGCAGCTCGGCGGCGGGATCGTCGATCCCGGCGGCGCCGAAGGTCCCGGCGAGGGCGCTCCGCAGCTCGGTCATCGAGGCGAAGCGCTCCTCCGGATCGCGCCGGAGGCAGCGGGCGATCGTCTCCGCCAGCTCGTCCGGGCAGGCCGGACAGCCCAGGCGCGGATCCTCGAAGGTCCCCTCGAGGATCTGCCGGAGGGTGAGGGTGGTGGTCTTGGCCTGGAAGGCCATCTTCCCGGTGACCAGCCAGTAGAGGATCGTCCCCAGGGCGAAGACGTCGGCCCGGGCGTCCGACTCGCGGCCCTCGATCACCTCCGGCGGCATGTGGAGGGGCGAGCCCACCAGCGCGCCGGTCATGGTCATCTTTTCGTCGCCCTCGAGCAGCCGGGCGATGCCGAAGTCCATCAGCTTCAGCTCGCCGGCGTCCGAGACCATGACGTTCTCGGGCTTGAGGTCCCGATGGAGGACGCCGTGGCCGTGGGCGTGCTCGAGGGCGGCGCCGAGGGCGTCGACGATCAGGGCGGCGGTCTCCGGCAGGGGGAAGCCGACCTCCTCGCCGAAGGCCCGGAGGGTGCGGCCGCGGACCAGCTCCGTGACGATGAAGGCCTCCTCCGCCTCGTCGCCGGAGAAGTCCCAGATCTCCACGATGTTGGGGTGGCGGAGCTTGGCCACCGCCCGGGCCTCCCGGGAGAAACGCCGCCGGCTCTCCTCCCGGCCCGCCAGGTGCGGGTGCATCACCTTGACCGCGACTTCCCGGCCGAGCGCGGTGTCGAGCGCCCGGTACACGACCGCCATTCCCCCCGAGCCGACCTCCTCGAGGAGGCGGTAGCGATCGATCCGTCGCTCCAAGATCTAGTCCCCCGCTTCGTCGCCGAACACGATGTCGAGGGAGCGGGCGTAGCGGACCAGCTCGCCCTGGACGTCGACGAGCCGGGTCTTCGAGGCCCGGGAGAGCGGCACCGCCACGATCTCCGCGCCGTGAAGCGCCGCCATGTGGTCGAACTGGCCGGCCTCGACCAGCTCCACCGCCTTGCAGCCGAACCGCGTGGCGAGGATCCGGTCGAAGGGGCTGGGGGTGCCGCCGCGCTGGAGGTGCCCGAGGACGGTGACCCGCACCTCGTGCTCCTGTACCTGTGCCGCGATCAGGTTGGCCGCCACCTGCCCGGCGCCCCCCAGCCGCACCACCCCGCGGCCCGGGATCGCGGTGGCCGACTCGAGCACCGCCTGCTCGCCGCCCTTGGGCCGGGCGCCCTCCGCGACCACGATGATCGAGAAGGTCCGACCGCGCTGGCTCCGCCGCCGGATCTGCGCCACCAGCGGCTCGACGGAGTACGGGATCTCCGGAATGAGGATGGCGTCGGCGCCGCCGGCGAGGCCGGCGTGGAGGGCCAGGTGCCCGGTATCGCGGCCCATCACCTCGAGGAGCATCACCCGGTCGTGCGCCTCGGCGGTGGTGTGGAGCTTGTCCACCGCGTCGGTGGCGGTGGCCCGGGCGGTGTCGAAGCCGAAGGTCTGGTCGGTCTCGGAGAGGTCGTTGTCGATCGTCTTCGGACAGCCGACCACCGGCAGGCCCTTCTGCGAAAGGCCGTGGGCGATCTTCAGGGTGCCGTCGCCGCCGATGGCGATCAGCGCGTCGATCCCCAGCCACTTCAGCCGCGCGATCGCCCGGTCGGAGACGTCCTCGTGAACCCAGGTGTCCCCGCGGAGGATCGGGTAGGAGAAGGGATTGGCCTTGTTCGAGGTGCCGAGGATGGTGCCGCCCTTGGCGAGGATGCCGCGGACCGCGTCGAGGTCGAGGTGTCGGGGCGGGACCCGGTCCTCGACCACGCCGACGAAGCCGTCCTCGAAACCGTAGACCTCCCAGCCGAGCGCGCAGGCGTGCTTCACCACCGCGCGGATCACCGCGTTCAGTCCGGGGCAGTCGCCGCCGCCGGTGAGGACGCCGATTCGCTTGCTCGCCATCGTGTACGGCCCCGGGTGCCGCCGGCCGGGCCCATCCCTCCCGTCTCGAGACGAAGTCCCGCACCGGCCCGGCGGGCTGGCGCCCGGGAGCCGAATTGCGGTGTCGGTCGCGGCGAATGATAGGCCGGCCGGTGGGGCCGATCAACGCGAACTAGGGCAGGGCCGTCGCGGTGGGGCCGGGCGGGGCCGTCACACCGGTGGCCGCCGGAGCCCCCGCCCCCGGCCACCAGCGGCCGAAAAGACGAAGGCCCGCCGTGGGGCGGGCCCTCGTCACGGTTCCGGCTCGCCGTCCGCCGCTACGCCCGGATCTCGGGCTGCGCCACCGGCTTGGCCGCGGTCCCCGGCAGCTCCGGGCCCTCGCCGCCGGCGCCGCTGGCGGTGAAGGGCGGCTTCTCCAGGGCGTGCTCCAGGACCTCGTCGAGCGTCGAGGCGAAGAGGAACTCCAGCTCGTTCTTCGCCTGCTCGGGGACGTCGACCACGTCCTTCCGGTTCCGCTCCGGGAGGATCACCCGCTTGATCCCGGCCCGGTGGGCGGCGAGGACCTTCTCCTTGATCCCGCCCACCGGCAGCACCAGGCCGCGGAGGGTGATCTCGCCGGTCATTGCCGTGTCGCCCCGGGCGTGGATCCCGGTGAACAGCGACACCAGGGCGGCGACGATGGTGACGCCCGCCGACGGCCCGTCCTTGGGGATCGCGCCCGCCGGGAAGTGGACGTGGACGTCCTGCTTCTCGAGGAAGTTGGCGTCGAGGCCGAGGCGGGCGCTCCGGTTTCGCACGTAGGAGAGGGCGGCGTGGGCCGACTCCTTCATCACGTCGCCCAGCTGGCCGGTGAGGGGGAGCGACCCCTTGCCCGGCATCTTGGTCGCCGCGATGAAGAGGATGTCGCCGCCGGCCGCGGTCCAGGCGAGGCCGGTGGCCACCCCCGAGACCTCCGTCCGCTCCGCCACCTCGTTGTAGAACTTCTCCGGTCCGAGCAGATCCGGGATGTCCTGGAGGGTGATCGCCCGCTTCCCGGTCTTCCCGCTGGCCACCTCGACGGCGACGCCGCGGCAGATGTCGGCGAGGCGGCGCTCGAGGCTGCGGACGCCGGCCTCCCGGGTGTAGCCGACGATCACCTGGGCCAGGGCCTGGTCGTCGATCTCGATCTGGTCCTTGGCGAGGCCGTGCTCCCGGAGCTGCTTGGGGATCAGGTGGTTGCGCGCGATGTGGACCTTCTCGTCGAAGGTGTAGCCGGGCAGCTCGATGATCTCCATGCGGTCCCGGAGCGGCGCCGGGATCGGCTCGAGCTGGTTGGCGGTGGCGATGAAGAGGATCTTCGAGAGGTCGTAGGGCACGTCGAGGTAGTGGTCGGAGAAGGAGAAGTTCTGCTCCGGGTCCAGCACCTCGAGGAGCGCCGCCGAGGGATCGCCGCGGAAGTCGGCGCCCAGCTTGTCGATCTCGTCGAGCATCATCACCGGGTTCACCGTCCCGGCCTTCTTCATCGACTGCAGGATCCGACCGGGGAGCGCGCCCACGTAGGTGCGCCGGTGGCCGCGGATCTCCGCCTCGTCGCGGACGCCGCCCAGGGAGAGGCGGACGAACTTCCGGCCCACCGCCCGGGCGATCGACTGGCCGAGGGAGGTCTTGCCGACGCCGGGAGGCCCGGAGAGGCAGAGGATCGGCCCCCGCATGTCGTTCTTCAGCTTGCGGACCGCGAGGTACTCGAGGATCCGCTTCTTCACCTTCTCCAGGTCGTAGTGGTCGGAGTTGAGGACGCCCTTGGCGTTCTCGATGTCGAGGTTGTCCTCGGTCTTCTTGGTCCAGGGGAGGTCCGCGATCCACTCGAGGTAGGTGCGGGCCACGGTGTACTCGCTGGAGGCGGCGGGGATGGTCTTCAGCCGCGACAGCTCCTTGTTCGCGACCTTCTCCACCTCCGCCGGGAGGCCGGCCTTCTTCAGCCGCTCCGCCAGCTCGTCGAGATCCTCCTCCTCGTCCTCGCCGATCTCGCCCAGCTCCTCCTTGATCGCCTTGAGCTGCTGCCGGAGGTAGTACTCGCGCTGGGTCTTCGACATCTCCCCCTTGACCTGGCTGTCGATCTTGTTCGACAGCTTCAGGATCTCGCGCTTCCGGTTGAGGAGCTCGAGGACCAGCTTCATCCGCGCCTTGAGGTCGGTGGTCTCGAGGACCTGCTGCTTCTCCTCGATCGAGACGTCGACGTTGGCGGCGATCAGGTCGGCCAGGGGGCCGGGGTGGGTGATCGACTCGACCAGCTCCGAGGCCGCGGCCGGCAGCTCGGGCATCAGCTCGATCACCGCGCGGGCGAGCTTCTTCAGGTTGATGCCGAGGGCCTCGATCTCCACGTCCTCGGCCGACCCCTCCTCGACCGGCTCGATCCGGGCCTTGAGGTAGGGCGTCTCCTGGAGCAGCTCGGCGACCCGGAACCGCGCCAGCCCCTGCACCACCAGCGAGTAGTTGTCCTCGCCCATCTTCAGGAGCTTCTCGATCCGGGCGACCGTGCCCATGCGGTGCAGGTCGTCGGCGCCGGGATCCTCCTCCTCGGCGCGCTTCTGGGTGACCACGCCGATCACCTGGTCGTCGCGGACGGCGTCCTTGATCAGCGCGATCGTCTTCTGCCGGCCCACCGCCAGCGGCAGCACGCCTCCGGGGAAGAACACGGAGTTGCGCAGCGGGAGGATCGGCAGCACCTCGGGGATGTCCTCCTTCCCGGGGGACGGAGCGCCGGGCGCGAGGACGGGTGGCGTGACCTTCTTCTTCTCGTCGGACATGGCTTCTCGCTCCCTCGCGTTCTGGCCTCGACCGTGACTCCAGGAAACACCCGCCGGCCCGGGCTCCAGTTCGGCGGGGCGAGGTCGGGGACGATCCGAAACCTAGTGATGAATCGCGGCCTGGCAACCAGGCCGGGTGGCGATTGCCCGCCCGCCGGCCGTGGCGTTACCGGCAACGTCGCACCGTCCCTCCCTCGATCAACCGCCGATGCGCCACTACCCGTCGAGTTGCGGACGGATGACGCGGCGTGTTGGTCGAATGGCCAACGAGGGACGGGCCCTTGCTTGGCCCTCGGATCGGGTGCGTGGTACCCAACCACGATCGAATTCCCCGCGGGGGTGCGTACGTGGCGATTGCAGAGGCGAGCGCGAGAGAGGCCTTGACCGATCCGTTCCCCATCCCGCCGAACATGGTCCGGATGGTCCTCGAATGGGCGGAGCGGACGCCGACCGCTCCGGCGGCCCGGTTCAAGCAGGGCGGGACCTGGCGGGATTGCAGCTGGCGGGAGCTGGCCGATCGGCTTCGGACGGTCTCCGACGGCCTGGTGGCCTGGGGCGTGAAGCCGGGCGACCGGGTCGCCCTCCTGGCGAGCACGCGGTACGAGTACCCGATCGCCCTGGGCGGGATCCTCGCGGCGAACGGCATCGGCGTGAACATCTACCACTCGAACACGCCGGCGGAGATCCAGTACGTCCTCGACAACTGCGGCGCGAAGCTGATCTTCGTCGAGAACGAGGTGCAGCTGGCCAAGCTGCGGCAGGTCCGCGCCCAGCTGCCGGCCCTGGAGAAGGCGATCCTGATCGAGGGCGAGCCCGGCGGCGCGGAGCGCGACTGGGTCACCACCCTCGCGGCCCTCGAGACGGCCGGCGGGGAGGAGGGCGCCCGCGATGCCGCCGCCTTCGACCGGCGGCTGGCAGCGATCGAGCCGGAGACCCCGGCCAACTTCCTCTACACCTCCGGCACCACCGGGAATCCCAAGGGCGTGGTGCTCACCCACCGGGCCTGGTGCTACGAGGGCACCGGGGTCGAGAAGGTGGGGATCGTCCAGCCGGGCGACGTGATCCTGCTCTTCCTGCCGCTGGCCCACTCGTTCGCCATGGTGATCCTGGCGGCGTGGTGGAAGCTCGGCGCCACCATCGCCTTCGCCGAGGCGGTGGACAAGGTGGTGGCCAACTGCGGCGAGATTCACCCCTCGATCCTCCCGGCGGTGCCCCGGGTGTTCGAGAAGGTCTTCAACACCGTGGTCGCCAACGGCAGCTCCAGCCCCGGGCTGAAGGGCCGGATGTTCCGCTGGGCGATGGCCCACTTCGATCGCTACGCGGAGGCGAAGGCGGCGGGCCGCGAGTACGGCGGCGTCGAGTGGGCGCTGGCCAAGAAGCTGGTCTTCTCCAAGGTGGAGCACACGCTCCGGCACGAGCGGCTGGGCGGCAAGATCCGGGTCTTCGTCTCCGGCGGCGCGCCGCTCTCCAAAAAGATCGCCTACTTCTTCGACCTCCTGAACTTCAAGGTCCTCGAGGGCTACGGCCTCACCGAGACCGCCGCCGCCGCCTGCGTCAACCTGCCGAACAAGATCAAGATCGGCACCGTGGGCCCGGGGCTGCCCGGTACGGAGCTGCGGATCGCTCCGGACGGCGAGATCCTGATCCGCGGGCCGGGGGTGATGACCGGCTACTACAACATGCCCGAGGCCACCGCCGAGGCGATCGAGCCCGACGGCTGGTTCCACACCGGCGACATCGGCGAGCTCGATGCCGACGGCTTCCTGACCATCACCGACCGGAAGAAGGACATCATCGTCACCGCCGGGGGGAAGAACGTCGCCCCCCAGAACCTCGAGAACGCCCTCAAGACCGAGTCGATCATCAGCCAGGCGATGATCTACGGCGACAAGCGGAAGTTCCTCTCCGTGCTGATCACCGTGCAGGAGGAAACGGCGCGGAAGATCGCCGAGCAGAAGGGGATCGCCTTCCGGGACTACACCGACCTGGTGTCGAAGTCGGAGATCCGCGTTGAGGTCCAGGCGGCCCTGGACCGGCTCAACGCCACCCTGCCGTCCTACGAGACGATCAAGAAGTTCGCGATCCTCCCGCAGGACTTCTCGCAGGAGTCGGGCGAACTCACGCCCACGTTAAAGGTGAAGCGGAAGTTCTGCTCGCAGAAGTACCGGGCGATCCTCGACGGCTTCTACGACGAGAAGTTCGACTAACCGTCTGCCGTAGGCAGGCGGCTAGCGGCTGTTGACTCCGTGGATTCCTGCCCTCCGGGCAGGAATCCATGACCGGCCACGGCCCCCCGTGGCGGCAGCCCCGTTATCCCTGCTCCCCCGGCCCGGCGAGCGACCCCGCTTCGTTTTGATCGGTCCGGACCACCAGCCCCCGCCCCTGGCTGCCGTTCCGCCCGCTCCCGTTTCCCGCCCACTCCTCCCGCACCTCCCGGAGCGCCCGCCGGGCGAGCTTCAACTCGGCCGCAGTTCCCCGGAGTGCCGCCGTCCGCCGGGCCTCGCGGAGCCGCCGCCAGGCGAGCAACCCCAGGCCGCCGGCGATCCCCAGGTTGACCAACCCGATCGTCGCCAGGGCCCAAGGGATCCCCAGGGCCCGGGCGAGGAGCGCCGCCAGGGCGAGGTCGAGGAGCAGGAGGCCCAGGACGGCGAAGGGCAGGGCGGCGAACCCGAGGACCAGGTCTCGCGACCAGCGGGAGGCGTCGGCCCGGATCTCCGCCCGGGCCAGGTCGAAGTGTTCCCGGACGAGACGAGAGAGGGCCTCCGCCAGCCGGCGCAGCTCCTCCGCCATCCGGGCGTTGCCGTTCCCGGCCCCCATGGAAGCCTCCCCGCCAAAGCTCTGCACGGAAGCGGGAAAACGCTGTACCCTGGGAGGGCTTTCGTACTTCGTGATGCCGACCCGGCCCGCCGAGTTCGTCGTTTCGAACCGGTACCGGGGGTTCCCCGGTGCGGCGAGGGGCTTCCGCTCGGGGGTCGCGCCGGCCCGGGCTCGAGGCCCATTCTCGCGACGGGAGCGGTTCCGCCCGCGGTGACGGATCTCGTCTGCCTTGACGGTTCAGTGTCGGCAAGCCTACCATCGCCGCCTTTTCGTGTTCGTTCCGCGGCTCGCGGGCGAATCGGCTTGGAGAAGAGAGGAGACATGATGTCTTTGAAGCGCAATGCGTGGGTGTTCGTGCTGGCGCTCGCGCTGTCCGGTGCGATGGTCGCGGGCTGTGGCGATGACGATGACGGCAACGAGGGTGGCTCGGGCGGCACCGGCGGCACCGGCGGGACGGGCGGCACGGGCGGCACCGGCGGCACCGGCGGCGTCGGCCCCACCGAGTGCGATCCCGCCTGCAGCGCGGGCGAGCAGTGCGTCAAGCGTGGCGGCGAGATGGTCTGCGAGTGCGAGCAGGATCCCGACTCCTGCACTGGCATGACCTTCTGCAACGCGGAGCAGCGCTGCCAGATGATCGACGAGTTCACGGAGTGCCTGACCCCGGGCGAAATCCGCGAGGATCCGCAGACCGGCGCGAAGTTCATCTGCGAGGACCAGCTCTTCACCGTGACGATCTGGATCCGCGGCTGCGAGAACGGCCCCTCCGACTGCCTGAACCCGAGCACGTTCTGCCTCACGTCGCTGACCGCGGGCTACCCCCCTTACTGCATGTTCAACAACTGCGGTGAGGACTCCTGGGGCCCGACGGTCCCGGAGACCGCGGGTGGGCCGCTCCCGGCCAACGGCGAGCTCTTCGGCGGCTGCAACGCCACCCTCGGCTACGACGACGGCTCGGCGTTCGACGGCACCTGCGTCCCCAATACCTACAACGACGGCTCCGTCGGCGGGGTCTGCACGAAGAACGGCGCCGTGCAGGTTGGGGGTAACTGCGAGTACGACGCTTACAAGTCCGATGCCGACGTCCTCTGCGCCGACGACTCGATGTGCCTGGGCTACCCCGCGGACGAGCCCCGTATTCCCTGCACCTCCGACGCGCAGTGCGCCAAGGTGCCGATTACCGTCGGCGGAACCACCTACACGGGCAACCCGGGCTACTGCGCGAAGGACGGCTACTGCCAGGCGCTGGGCAACTGCTACGACCTGTGCAACGCCGGCACCGCGGTTCCTCCGGCCGTTCCGGAGACTGCGGGCTGCGACGACCCGGCCGGCACCTGCGCCAACCTCTCGGGCGTCACGTCGGCCGCGGCGATCAAGGAAGGCTACTGCCGGACCACCTGCGATGTGTTCGATCCGCAGGCGTGCCCGGAATACCCGGAAGGCCAGCAGCGCAACTGCTTCCCGTTCCTCGATGACTCGACCGACGGCTACTGCGTCAACCAGGCCGCGACGACGGTGGCCGTGGGCGCCCAGTGCACGGCGACCGAGGATAGCGACAACTGCCCCGACGGCTCGGCCTGCGTGACGTTCACGGGCTCCGAGGTCAGCGTCTGCGGCGCCTGGTGCGAGTGCCCGAGCGGCTTCAACGCCGAGACCGGCGTGTGCAACGACGCCGCGGCGTCCACCGGCTGCCTGCCCACCGGCTCGACCTGCATGGTCGCTGCCGCCGAGTCGACCATCGTCGGCATCTGCGTCCCCCAGTAGTCAACGGGCGGTCGTAGTTCGCAGGGTTGTCCACGGGGCCTCCGCCGTCTTCGGCGGGGGCCCCGCTGTTATTGCGGTCGGCCCGGCGCGCGGGGGGCCGCCGCTCGAGCCGGCCCCGGCCATCGACTGGTTTGCGCCCTTCCGCCTCGATGGGCACTCCTCCGAAGTGGAATCGCCCCCCGACACAGGGGCACGGAGGTGACTCGCATGACGAGGGCAAGGGTTCTGCGGTATGCGGTCCTGGCGGCCCTGTTGGCGCTGCCGGTGGCCGGCCAGGCGGCGGACGATCGGGGACTCGAGTTCCAGGTGGGCGGCGGGGTGGTGTCGTTTCCCAACGACGTGCAGGTGAACAACGGCGGGGCCTACGGCGCGCTGATCGGCATCGAGCCGTGGAGCGGCCTGGGCCTCGAGCTGGGCTACCAGGGCGCGGTCTACGGCGAGGAGCCGCTCACCAGGAACGTCGACGTCGACGTCACCCAGAACGTGGACGCGGTGGAGAACGGCGGCTACGCGGCGCTCAAGGTCTCGCCGTTCATCGCCGGCTTCTTCGAGCCCTACGCCCTGGGCGGCGTCGGCGTCTCGCACCTGAACGTCACCGGGGCCCAGGCCCAGGGCGCACTTCAGGACGACACCTTCGGCAAGGCACCGGTGGGCGCGGGCTTCGACATCCACCTGGGCGACTTCACCATCGGCGCACGCGGAACGTACAACTTCATCTTCAACAACCAGAACGCCTTCCAGGGCGACAACCCGAACGACGACGACCAGCTGATCGGGCAGGCGAACATCGGGGCGCAGTTCTGAGCGCTGCCGAAGGCAGCGTTCAGAACTCGAGTCTTTGACTCAACGGAATTCCTGCCGCAGGCAGGAATCCGTGAACGCCTCGAGGCCCAGCCGACTCGGTTCACGACGCCGGGCCCCTCGCGGCCCGGCGTCGTTGTTGGAAGGATTCGCGGGCCCCGCGGACCCCGCCGCCCTCGCCTCGGCGCCTCAAGGATTCACGATCCCCCTCCGGATCCCCTCCGCCACCGCCTCCGTGCGGTTGGTCACCTCGAGCTTCTCGTAGATGTGCTCGAGGTGCGTGCGCACGGTGGCCCGCGAGAGTCCCAGCACGTTGGCCGCCTCGGGGTTGGAGAGCCCCTTGGCGATCAGCTCGAGGATCTCCCGCTCCCGGGCGGTGAGGGCGGGGAGCGCCGGGCCCTCGGCGACCCGGGGCGGCTGGAACTGCCGGAGCAGCACGCGGGCCAGGGACGGCTGGATCACCGAGCCGCCGGCGTGGACCTCGGCGATCGCCTCGCAGAGCCGCGCGGCGGAGCCGCCCTTGAGCAGGTAGCCGGCGGCGCCGGCCCGCACCGCGCCCAAGACCTTCTCCTCCTCGTCGAAGACGGTGAGGATCAGCACCTCCACCCCGGGCCAGCGGGCGCGGATGCGGCGGGTGGTCTCGATCCCGTCGATGCCCGGCAGTCCCAGGTCGCAGAGGACCACGTCGGGAGCGGCCGGCCCGATCCGCGCCAGCGCCTCCTCCCCCGCGCCGGCCCGTCCCACCAGCACCAGCCCCTCGGCGTCCTCGATCAGCCGGCAGAGTCCCTCGAGGATCCGCGGCACGTCCTCCACCACCAGGACCCGGATGTCGCCCATCGCGCCTCCGCTCCGCTATGTGTCCGCCAGCCTCGCCGCCGCACCGCCCGGCGATCCTCCCCCGAGCGGCACCTCGACCACCACCGTCGTTCCTTGCCCCGGTGCGCTCTCGATTCGGGCCACGCCGCCCTGTCGCTCCGCCCGCTCCCGGACGCCGACCAGCCCGTAGTGCCCCGGGGCCCCGTCGTCGGGAAAGAAGCCGTGGCCGTCGTCGGCCACCTCGAGCCGAAGCCCGTTCCCTTCCGCCGCCAGCGTCACCGCGACGCGTCCGGCCTTGCCGTGGCGGAGCGCGTTCGACACCGCCTCCTGCAGCACGCGAAAGAGGTCGTGGGCCCGGCCGGGAGCGAGCGGCGGGAGCGGGCCCTCCACTCGGCAATCGACGGGGAGCCGGCCCCGGGCCTCCACCGCCCGGCAGTGCTCGGCGGCGGCCGTCGCCAGGTCGAAGTCCCCGCGGAAGACACGGAGGGCCCGACGGAGTTCCTCGAGGCACTCGGCGGTGGCGTTCTTCAGCTCGCCCAGCTCCCGCTTCAGCTCGCCCTCCGCCCGCGCCTCCGTCCACTCCGCCTGGAGCGAGAGCCCGGCCAGCGCGCTCCCCAGGCCGTCGTGGACCTCCCGGGCGATCCGCTGCCGCTCCGCCGCCACCGCCAGCTCGCGGAGCCGCGCCTCGAGCCGGACCCGCTCCCGGCTGTGGGCCACTGCCCGGCGGTGGAGCATCACCACCACCGCGGCGATCGCCACGTCGAGCGCGGCGTACCAGACCAGCACCAGGAGCTCGAGGCCGCCCTCCTCGGGCCGACCGGCGAGGAGATCCAGCTGGGCCACCAGCGGGAGGGCGAGCAACGCCGGCGCGATCGCGAAAGGCCGGGGGAAGAGCGCGGCGAACACCGAGGCGAGGATCACCTGGGTGGCGAGGAGCGGGGAGGTCAGGCCGCCGGAGGCGTGCACCAGGTGGACCACCACCGCGGTGTCGAAGAGGAGCGCCAGGTAGTTGGCCGCCGGCCCGATCGGCCGGTCGGCGAGGAGGAAGGCGGCGAGCCCGTAGGCGAGCATCGCCCCCACCACCGCGAGCCCTTCGGGAAACCGGACGCCGAACGGCTCCGACCAGGCCGGCACGGAGAGGATGGCCACGCCCAGGGCGAGGAAGGCGAGGCGCGCCCAGAACACCGCCCGGGCCCGGGTGACGAACGACTCCCGGCGGAGCCTCGCGAACGCCGCGTCCAGGGCGGCCACCGGTGCCTCCTCGCGCATGGCGTACGAGCGTAGCTCCCCGGAGGGCGTCCCGGGCCCGATCCGATCCGTTTGTCCACTGGCGTACCCGGCCGGGACGACCGGCGGGGGGAGGGCCGGCTCGAGGGAACGGCCTGCAGGGGGAGGGCCGTCTCGCGGGGACGACCGGCAGGGGAGAGGGCCGGCTCACGGGGACGACCGGCAGGAGAGGCCCGGCTCGCGGGGGCCGCGGGAGCCGGCGCGACCGGGCGGGTTCCTCCGAAACGCCGGGAAATGGTAGGGTCCGCGGCTTCTCGACCGTCCCGGCCTCCGACGGGCCGGCGAGGGAGGCGGTGGGGTAGGGCGCGGGATGGCACGGCTCGGCGACAGCACGGTGCTCCTCATCGGGGCCGGAGGTCTCGGCAGCCCGGTGGCGCTGGCCCTGGCCCGGGCCGGCGCCGGGCTGGTGATCCTCGACGACGACGTCGTCTCCCTCTCCAACCTGCAGCGCCAGGTGCTGTTTCGGACCGAGGACGTCGGCCTCCCGAAGGCCGAGGTCGCCGCCGGGCGCCTCGCCGCGGTGGCCCCCGGGGCCCGGGTCCGGGCGGTGCGCGGACGCTTCACCGCCGAGACCGCCCTCGACCTCGCCCGCGCCGCGGACCTGGTGGTCGACGGGAGCGACAACTTCCCCACCCGCTTTCTCGCCAACGACGCCTGTGTCCTCGCCGGGACGCCGCTGGTCCATGGCGGGATCCTCGGCTTCACCGGCCAGACCCTGCTCGTCGATCCGGGGACGAGCGCCTGCTACCGCTGCCTCTTCGAGGCGCCGCCGCCCGCCGGCAGCGTCCCGTCCTGCGCCGAGGCCGGGGTGCTGGGGGCGCTCTGCGGCACGGTCGGCGGGCTGATGGCGGGGCTGGCGGTCCGGGCGCTGGGAGGCGATCGCGCGACCGCCAGCGTCCTCACCGTCCTCGACGTCCTCGGGGGCCGGACGCGCACCGTGCGGATCGGCCGCGACCCCGGGTGCGCCGTCTGCGGCCGGGAGCCCTCGATCCGCACCCTCGAGGCCGATCGGTACCTCGAGCCCGCCGCCTGCGGGAGGGAGGGGTGACCTTGGAACCGCGCACCGTGGACATCCGCCAGCAGGTCTGCCCGATGACCTGGGTCCGGGTGAAGCTGGCCCTGGAGGCCGTCGGTCCGGGCGAGCTGGTGGAGGTGCTCCTCCGTGGCGAGGAGCCGCTCCGCAACGTTCCCCGGGCCGCCCTGCGGGAGGGCCATGCGGTGGTCGAGTTGGTCGATCGGGGGGACCACCACCGGCTGGTGCTGCGGCGATGCTGACCGAGCCGCAGATCGAGCGGTACGCCCGC
>JAEZJH010000249.1 GCA_023436385.1 Pseudomonadota bacterium | reverse complement strand
ATCCGGGGCTGCGGGCGAAGAGACGGCGCCTGGCCGTCGAGCTGGGGCGGCGGCGGCTGAGGGTCGCCGTCGTCCTCGCCGTGCTCGCGCACCTGGGGCTCGTCCCGCTGCTCCTCTCCGCCTTCGTCTTCGAGCCCGGCCCCCCGCGCCCGCCGCCGGCCACCGCGGAGTTCGTGGAGCTGAGCGCCGAGCAGTGGGACGCCCTGCTCCAGGGCCAGGCCACGGCCAAGCGCCCGCCCGGTCCGCATGAGCAGCCCGCCGATCGACCGCCGCTCCCCGAGCCGCCCCGGCCCCGCGAGGATCCGAAGCCGCCGGGCCAGGTGGTGCAGGTCCCGCCCGGCAACGGCGAGACCGCCCCCGACGCCAGGTTCGCCGCGGAGAGCGCCAACCGCGTCGACAAGGAGACCGTGGCCCGGGACCGGAGCGCCGACCCCGGCGTCACGCTCCCGCAGCGCTCCACCGCCACCCAGCCGCGGACGCCCGCCGGGCAGGGCGATCGGGCGCTCTCCCTCGGCACCCCCGACTCCGACGGCCGCGACACCAAGCCGAAGCGCGACGGCGCGCCGGGCCAGAAGCTCGAGATCCCCTCGCTCGAGAAGCGCGACCGGGTGGCGCTGTCCGCCGATCCGAACGCCCCCGGCGACCTCGCGGCCCGCGAATCCTCCGAGGCGCTCCAGGGCAACTCCGACCGCTTCCGCCTGCAGCTCGGCGAGGGCCAGGGCGACGACGCCGCCTCCACCGGCCTCCCCCGCGGCACCGGCGATCAGCTCACCCTCTTCCCCAGCGCCGAGACGGTGGACCGGATCACCGGCGCCCCCTTCGCCGATCACGTCGAGGGCGTCGAGGAGGGCCAGGGGACGTTTCTCAATACACGCGAGTGGAAGTTTGCGTCCTTCTTCAACCGCGTGAAACAGGAGGTGGCCTCCGCCTGGGATCCGAACAGCGCGCTCCGCAAGCGCGATCCCAACGGAGACCTCTACGCCTGGAAGGACCGGCTCACCATCCTCAAGGTGATCCTCGACGGCGACGGCAAGCTCGAGGATGTCTTCGTCGAGCGGTCGAGCGGCGTCGACTTCCTCGACGCGGAGGCGATCCGCGCCTTCGAGGTGGCGCAGCCGTTCCCCAATCCGCCCCGCGGCATCCTCGACGCCGAGCAGCGGGTGGTCTTCACCTTCGGCTTCTTCCTGGACACCAGCTCGCGCCCCGGCCTGCGCTTCTTCCGCACGCCCAGGTAGCGCCCGCTTCCCCGGGGAGCGGAGACCGGCGTCCGGGCCCGACCGCCGCGGACCGTGGCAGATCCGGTCGGCGGTCTCACTCTTTCCCCATGGAATCGGAGGCGCCCACCGGCCGAACGCCCCCGCGACGGCTGAAACCAAGGCCGGAAACGCGGCGAGGCCGCCACCGGAGTGCTCCGGGGCGGCCTCGCGCGGGAAACCTCTCGACCGGCGACTAGGCGCGGCCGTGGGTCCACTTGTTGAGCAGCGGGCTGAGGATCCAGAGCAGGATACCCGCCGACATCGAGCTGACGATCAGGAAGGTCCAGAGGAGCGCGGTGGGATCGTCGGCTCCCTGCTGCCAGCCGTGGAGGAGCGCCTCGAGCTTGCCGGCGAAGAAGTTGGCGATCGCCGACGAGGTGAACCAGATACCCATCATCAGCGAGACCATCCGCACCGGCGACAGCTTGGTGATCATCGACAGGCCGATGGGGGAGAGGAACAGCTCGCCCATGGTGTGGATGAAGTAGACCGCCACCAGCCAGAGCGGGCTGACCAGGACGCCGCCGAAGGCCATCTTCTGGGCGAAGTACATCACCACGAAGCCGAGGCCGAGGAGCAGCATGCCGGTGGCCATCTTCTGGCTGGTGTGGAGGGCGAACCGGGACGAATCCCAGTGCTTCCACATGATCGAGAAGAGCGGCGCGCCGGTGACGATGATCAGCGGGTTGACGGCCTGGAAGTAGGACGCGGGGATCTCGAGGCCGAACAGGTGCCGGTTGGTGTTCTGGTCGGCGAAGAGGTTCATCGTGCCGCCGGCCTGCTCGAAGCCCATCCAGAAGAAGATGTTGAAGAAGGTGAGGATGAAGATCACCACCAGGCGCTGCTTCTCCTCGAGGGTGAGCGGCTCCTTGTGAGCCGGCTCGGAGCCCTTCTCCGAGGTGCCGACCATCATCTTCTGGCCGACCGCGGCCATGGCGATGACCCCGAGCGCCATCACCCCGCCCTGGACGATGCCGTTCAGGCCGAGGGCGCCCAGGCCAGCCCAGCCGAGGACGATCACCAGCACCACGGCGATGCTGGCGAGGATGTAGAGGACGACGTCCTGGTAGTCCTTGCGGGTGAGCCGCGTCTCCGCCGTCACCTCGCGACCGGGCGGGAAGCCGGCGGTGCCGATCTTCTTCTGGCCGGCGAGGAAGATGCCGACGCCGAGCGCCATGCCCAGGCCGGCGGTGCCGAAGCCCCAGCCCCAGCCGACCAGCTCGCCCAGGGTCCCGCAGACCAGCGGCGAGAAGAAGGCGCCCAGGTTGATGCCCATGTAGAAGATGGTGAAGCCGCCGTCCCGCCGCGGATCGTTCTCGCCGTAGAGGCCGCCGACGATGGTGGAGATGTTCGGCTTGAAGAAGCCGTTACCGGCGATGAGCAGGCCCAAGGCGACGTTGAGGAGGACTCCGCCGGAGATCCCGAAGATCGATCCGCCCTCGAGGATCGAGGTGAAGGCGAGGGCGAACTGCCCCAGGCCCATCACCACGCCGCCGATCAGGATCGCCTTGCGCGCGCCCAGGTACTTGTCGGCGAGGTAGCCGCCGATCAGCGGGGTGAAGTACACGAGCCCGGTGTAGGCCGCGTACACGGAGAGTGCGTCGCCCCGCTCGTACCGCAGGTGGTTGACGAGGTAGAGGACCAGGAGAGCGCGCATCCCGTAGTACGAGAAGCGCTCGAAGGCCTCGGTCGAGAAGAGGGTGTAGAGCCCCCTCGGCTGCTTCATGTCGGCTGTGGCGGTGGCTGTGCTCATGCGGATCCCTTCGGGGCAAGGCGTTCCGGCGTAGCCGCTTGCCTTACCACCGGCCGGAGCACTTGCAAAGTCCGAGACCCGGCCGCTCGGCCGGCTGGCGAGGGGACGGGGATCCGCCGTCCCGCCGCCGAACGCCCCACCGCCCGGGGCGATATCGCTCCGCCGCTACGGCCCCGTCGGCGGCTGGCCGCCGGCGGGCGGCGCCTCCCCGGGTGCCGGTGCGGGCGCCTCCGCTGGCACCGCCGCGGGCGCCTCCCCGGTCGCCTCGGCCGGCGCCGCCTCGGGCAGCGTGAACCGGGCACTCACCGGCGCCGCCTGCCCCCGCACCGTGTCCACCCGCCCGCGGGTGAACTGGTCCGCCAGGGTCAGGGTCGCATACAGCACCAGGAAGAGGATGGCCGCGAAGAACACCACCCGATTCATCCGGTCGTGATCGTGCTTCAAGTTCATGAAGTAGAGGACCACCAGCGACGCCTTCACCGACGCCACCAGCATCGCCACCACCACGTTCCACTCGCCGAAGTGGAACTGGGAGATCCCCACCGTGACCCCGGTCAGCACGAACAGCGCCGCGGCCACGCCCAGATACACCGACACCGGCAACGGCTGGTGGTGGAGCTCCTCCCTCCCCTCGCCGTGCTCCGCGCCCTCCGGCGCGACCATCTCGCGAGCTTCCGACATCGTGGGCCTCATCAGGCGATCAGGTAGAAGAGCGGGAAGAGGAAGATCCAGATCAGATCGACCAGGTGCCAGTAGAGCCCGGTCATCTCCACCGGCGTGTAGTAGCCGGCGTAGTAGTGGCCCTTGGTCCCCTTGGCGATCAGGTAGGCGATCAGCCCCATACCGACCAGCACGTGGATGCCGTGCAAGCCGGTCATCATGAAATAGAGGCTGAAGAAGATGTGTGGGGAGGCGACGTCCGCCAGGCCCTCGTAGGAGTAGTAGCGGCCGGGGAGCATCCCCTCGTGGAACTTGTGGGGCCACTCGAAGGCCAGCTTGATGAAGAGGAAGGTGGTGGCGAGCAGGAGGGTGGCCCAGAGGAAGGCCAGCATCTGCCGCCGCTGGTTGACCATCGCCGAGCGGATCGCCAGCGCCATGGTCAGCGACGAGGAGATCAGCACCAGCGTGTTCACCGTGCCCAGGGGGACGTCGAGGTACCGGTGCGCGGCCTCGAACGTGTCCGGGAGCGCCGCCCGGAACACGGTGTACGCCACGAAGAGGCCGCCGAACATCAAGAGCTCGGTGGCCAGGAAGACCCAGAGCCCGAACTTGGCGGAGGAGAACTCCTGCTCCGCGGTGGCGAAGTGGTGCGGCACCGCGTGCTTCACCACGCCTCCCTCGAGGCCGGGGTCGACGGGGTTGCTCACGCGGCCCTCCGGGGTTCCGGCGTCTCCGCCGGGAAGATGTAGGGACCGGTCTCGACCCGCGGCTGCTCGGGGAAGTTCTCCGTGGGCGGCGGCGAGGGGGTCTGCCACTCGAGGGTCGAGGCGCCCCAGGGGTTGGCGCTGGCGAGCTTCCCGCGCTTCAGGGAGGCGAGCAGACACGCGGCCATGATCAGGAAGCCGACGCCGAGGATCCAGGAGCCGGCCGTGGAGAAGGCGTGCAGCGGCTGGAACTGGTG
>JAEZJH010000149.1 GCA_023436385.1 Pseudomonadota bacterium | reverse complement strand
GGCGAGGGGCGGTCGGGCGGCACGCGGCAGCTGGCCCCGCTCCGGCGAGGCCTCGGCCTCCGGGCCTGCCCTCCGGGCCGGCGCCCGGTCTTCGACCTCGAACTCGATGGGCGAGACCGGCGCCGGTGGCCGCGACGGCCCGGGCGGCGGGATCGCCAGCACGAGCCCGTGCAGCAAGCCCGAGACCCCGGCCGCCATCCACCATCGCCAGCCCGGGCCCCGCATTCCAAACCTCCCACGGGACAGATTGTCTGGAAGGGGGAAGCCCGGTCATGCAGGAGGGCCGGTGCGTGTCGAGCCGGCGTGGCGACCCGAAGCCGGTCAGTCCGCTCCGTCGGTGCCGTCGGTGCCCGGGCCGTACTTCTTCAGCTTGTCGTGGAGGGTGACGCGGGAGATCCCCAGGGCGCGGGCCGCCTCGCTGCGGTTCCCCCGGGCGGCCGCGAGGGCCTCGGCGATCAGGCCTCGTTCGTAGGCCTCGACCCGGGCCTTCAAGGAGAGCTTCTCGGCGGGGGCGGCGGAGCCGGGGCCGGGGAGGAGCGAGGCGTCGAGGGTGCCGTCGGGCGAGAGCGCCACCAGGCTCTCGATCGCGTTCTCGAGCTCGCGGACGTTCCCGGGCCACGAATACGCGGCGAGCCGGGCCAGGTGCTCGGCGGCGAACCGGAGGGGGCCGACGCCGAAGCGCTCCGCGTACCGGGAGAGGAAGTGGCGGGCGAGGACGGGGAGGTCCTCGGGGCGGTCGCGGAGCGGCGGCACGGCGAGGTGCACCACCTTCAACCGGTAATACAGATCCTCGCGGAACTCGCCGGCGGCGGCGCGGGCGGCGAGATCGCGGTGGGTGGCGGCGATCACGCGCACGTCGACGTGGAGCGGGCGGTCCTCGCCCACCGGCCGGACCTCGCCCTCCTGCAGCACGCGGAGCAGCTTGGCCTGGGCGCTCGGGTGCAGCTCGCCGACCTCGTCGAGGAGGATCGTGCCGCCGTCGGCCTCGCGGAACAGGCCGGTCCGCGGCTTCACCGCGCCGGTGAAGGCGCCCCTGGCGTGCCCGAACAGCTCGGCCTCGGCCAGTTCGGGCGTGAGGGCGGCGCAGTTGAAGCGGACGAAGGGGCGCGCGGCGCGCCGCGAGGCGTCGACGATCGCCTCGGCCACCCGCTCCTTGCCGGTGCCGCTCTCCCCCGTGATCAGCACGGTGACGTCGCGGGGCGCCACCCGGGCGACCAGCACGGCGAGGCGGCCCATCGCCGGCGAGGCGAACACCAGCGAGCGGGAGAGGACCAGCTCGCCGGCGAGGCGCTCGTTCTCCGCCGCGAGGGCGGTGGCCTCCGCCGCCCTGCCGACCACGGCCAGCAGCTCGTCGGTGTCGAACGGCTTCTTCAAGTAGTCGTAGGCGCCGGCCTTCATCGCCTCGACGGCGTGACGCTCGGAGCCGTGGGCGGTGATCAGGATCGTCCGCGGCGGGTGCGGGCGCGCGGCGAGGCGCTTGGTCAGCGCGAGGCCGTCGAGGCGCGGCATCCGGAGGTCGGTGATCACCAGGGGGAAGTCGCCGGTCTCGACCTTCTCCAGGGCGACCACGCCGTCTTCCGCCTCGTCCACCGGGTGGCCGGCGGTCTCCAGGATCTCGCGGAGCGTGTAGCGAACGCCGGCGTCGTCATCGACCACGAGCACCCGGGGCTTCATCGCGCCTCCCCTTCTCCCGGTTCGTCCGGCAGGAACACCTCGGCGGCGAGACCCCCGCCCTCCCGCGGCCGGAGCGCCAGCTCGCCGCCGTGCTGCCGGACCAGCGCCCGGGCGATGGTCAGGCCCAAGCCCGAGCCGGTGGCCTTGGTGGTGACGCCGGGCTCGAAGGCCCGCTCGGCGACCTCCGGCGAGAGGCCCGGGCCGCGATCGAGGATGGAGAGCCGGACGCCGCCGGGAATGGCTGCCGCGCCGAGTTCCACCGTCGCACCGGCAGGCGAAGCCAGGGGCCGTTCTGCGGTCCCCAACGCCGACCAAGTGGACGCCGATGCCGATGGCCGGGCCGCCGCCTGCAACGCCTGCGATGAACCGCCGCCGCCAGGTAGGCGCACCGAAGCGGGCGGCGGCAGATTATCGGTCAGCGATCTGGGCGGAGCGTCTCGCTGGAGTTCGAGTTGGCCTGGTGGGCGCGCTCGCTGGGGAAACACGAAAACGAGAAATCGTACCAGTGGAACTTGACGGCCCGGCTTCCTTCTGCCCCTAACTCGAATATAGCGGGTAAGCTGCACGGTCTCGGGCAGGCGGTTTCGACCGCCTGCCCGGGCAAGAGGAGGCCATGATGCGCTGGTTCGCTGTCGTGCCAACGTTCATCCTGATCATCGGTTCGGCCTGCGATCACCATGGGGGACCTGCTGGGGTGGGAACCGGCGGAACCGGCGGAACCGGCGGTGACGTAGGTCAGAACGACGACTTGCCGTCGACCTGTGATGAGGCTTTCGCGATGCCCGCACCCTGGCCCTGCGAAGGTTCTCCGATCGGGACGTGGGAGGCGCACGTCGCCTGCGGGCGTGGCGAGGCTCCGATCGAGCAAGAACCTCCCTGTGACGACGAGAGGTTGATGGCCTTCTCGTGGTTCCAGGAATGCGGCTACTACGAGATTTCGGCCGAAACCTGGACCTTTTCCGGGTCCTCGGACGCCGGCTACTGGGCGTACCACCCAGAGGTTTGTCTGGTCAGCGAAAGGAAGCAGTACGAATGCGAGGTCATCAATGCCCATCAGGATGGTGTCTGCTCATGGTCCGCAACCGATGGCATGTGCTCGTGTGTTCACGATCGCTCGATCGATGAGCTTCAGTACGACATGGCAATCGTGATCACGGAAAACACGATCGAGACTCCACACGGCCCCTTCGCCTATTGTCGGCAGGGCGACCTGCTGTGGTTGCGCCGCGGACCCATACAATACGGAACGCTGATTACCGAAAACGTCCACCTCCTGAAACGGGCGAAGCCGGCGCCCAAGTAGAGCCGCGTAGGTCCCATCGGATCGCCCCGCCTTGCCCTACCCCGCCTCATCCCCAAGGCCGTACTTCTTCAGCTTGTCGTGGAGGGTGACGCGGGAGACGTCGAGGAGCCGGGCGGCTTCGCTCCGGTTGCCCCGGGCGGCCCGGAGGGCCTCGACGATCAGGCCGCGCTCGTAGGCCTCGACCCGGGCCTTGAGCGGGAGCTTCTCCGCCGGCGCGGCGGCGGCGCCGGGACCGGGGAGGAGGGACGGATCGAGGGTGCCGTCGGGGGAGAGGGCGACCAGGCTCTCGA
>JAEZJH010000125.1 GCA_023436385.1 Pseudomonadota bacterium | reverse complement strand
GTTCGAGGCGGAGAAGCAGGCGCGCGCGGAGGCGGAGCGGCTCGCGAGACTCGAGGCGGAGAAGCAGGCTCGCGCGGAGGCGGAGCGGCTCGCGAGACTCGAGGCGGAGAAGCAGGCCCGCGCGGAGGCGGAGCGGCTCGCGAAGCTCGAGGCGGACACGAGGGCCCTCGAGGCCGCTCGGGTCGCCGCGGCCCGCACGGTCGCGACGAAACCGGCCTCGGGCGGCGCCGCGGCGGTCGACGACGGCCCGCCGCAGGAGGTCACCCTCGTCGGGTTCCGGCCGAAGGCGGACGGGGCCCGGGTCCTGGTCCGCACCGCCGGAGCGCCGCGGTTCCGGCTCGAGCAGCGGGAGGGCGGGGTGGTCCTGGTCCTCCCCCGGGCCCGGATCCCGCTGGCCAACAACCGCCGGGCGATCGATGCCTCCTTCTTCGGCACCCGGGTCGGGCGGATCCAGCCGGTGATCGACCGGCGCACCGGCGAGGTCCGGATCGAGATCGACGTCCGGGGCCGGCTCGACGTCGACGTGGTCCAGGGCGAGAACGAGGTGGCCCTGGACTTCGCCGGCGACGCCTGACGCCCCTGGCGCACGGGAGCCCGAGGTTCTTCCCCGGCAGCCCGGGCCGACGCGGTAGAGTGGCGCGGACCCTTGCCCCGACCGCCCTTGGCCCACCGAACCGGAATCCTCCTCGCGCTCCTCCTGCTCGCCCCGTCGGCGGCCCTCGCGGCGGCGGCGCCGACCCTGCCGTCCCTCTCGCCGGACGTCCGGGTGCAGATCATCGCCGACCGCCTGATCTCCGACGAGGACGGCCGGGCGGAGGCCCGGGGCGATGTTCGCCTCATCGCCGGGCCGATCCGCGTCGCGGCGGAGCGCGCGGTCTACGACCCCGAGGCGACGCGGCTGGAGGCCGAGGGCAACGTCACCCTGGTGAGCGGCACGGTGGCGATCCGGGCGGATCGGGTCTCGATCGACCTCGAGGCCCGGGAGGGCGTCCTCGAGGTCGCGGCGATGTTCGACAAGACCGAGCCCCTCGGGATCGAGGAGGCCGCGGACGCCTCGCTCGCCGAGCTCCGGGCGATCGGCCGGAACAACGTCCAGCTCGAGGCCGGGCGCCTGGTGATCGAGTCCGGGGGCGCCCTCGTCGCCTTCGATCCCACGGTGACCACCTGCGACTGCGGCGACGCGCCGGCCTCGTGGACGGTGGGCGCGTCGAAAGCGGTGATCTTCCCCGGCGTCAGCCTCCGCCTCCACTGGCCGGTGCTCAAGGCCCGGGGGGTGCCGGTGGCGGCGTTCCCCTACGTCTCCCTGCCGCTCCAGCCGCGGAAGACCGGCTTCCTCCCGCCGCGCATCTCGCCCTCCGGTCGCCTCGGCTTCAGCTGGGAGCAGGACTTCTTCCTCGTCGTCGGCGAGTCGTACGACGCCACCATCGGCGCCGACTACTTCACCGGCGACAAGTACCGGGGCGAGTACATGACGTTCTCCGGACCCCGGGCTCGCCTGGAGTTCCGCTACGCGCCGCGGGTCGGCACCACCGGCCGCGCCTACGTCGCCTACGCCCACGACCGCTCCGCGGGTACGAGCGAGCCGCGAAACGGTGTGACGAATCGCCGGTGGAACGTGGCCCTCGACCAGACCGACAGCTGGGGTTTCGGCTTCTCCGATCGAATCGACGTCGGCCTCGTCTCCGACCGGGCCTACCTCTCCGACTTCACCGACAGCGTCATCCTGCGGGGCGAGCAGACGATCCGGTCGACCGCCTGGTTCGCTCACCGGGCCGGGGAGACGCTCCTTGCGGTGGACGGCGCGTGGGTCCAGGATCTCCGCGCCACCTTCCACGATTGGGAGGGCCTCCCCGGCGCCACCTGGGACAGCCTGCAGCTCTTCGGCGAGGACGCCCGCCGCCCGTTCCAGCGGCTCCCGGGCCTCGACTTCGACCTGGTCCACCTGCCCGCCGGCCCGGCCCAGTTCGACCTCCGCCTCGGCCTCGCCCGCTACGATCCGCTGGTCGGAGTCCCCTTCGACGACGTGGGCGCGGACGGCCTCGGCCCCGGCGACTTCGGCTGGGACGGCCCCGATGTCGGCGAGGACGACGGACGCTTCGGTGAGGGGGAGACCTCGGCGACCACCCGCCTCTCGCTCCGGCCCGCCGTCTCCGTGCCGCTCACCTGGGACCGTTACCTCTCCGTCGTGCCCTACGCCGCCTACCGCCTGCAGCTCTACGAGAACGACGTGGGCCCGGACGGCGACCGGAGCTGGGGCTTCTTCGGCGCCACCGCCCGAACCGAGCTCGCCCGCACCTTCGGGAGCAAGGCAAAGGTCCGGCATGCGATCGGGCCCAGGGTCGAGCTGCGCCGCCTGGTCCCGGCGGGGGAGCACGAGGCGGCGAGGCCGTTCGACGAGTACGACGTGGGCCCACGTCGGCCGGAGACCCAGGGGCGCGTCTCCCTGTGGCAGCGGCTCTCCGGGAAATCGAAGCTCGGCGCCACCTCCCTCGAGCTCGAGGTGGGCGAGGACGTCCTCCTCGCTCCGGAGAGCCGGCGCTGGGAGGACTTCGTCGATCTCGAGGCGCGGGTGGGGCCGACCCGCGCCGCGCTCCGGCTCCGCCTCGACCCGGAGACTTACTCGTCGCGGGAGGTCAGCTTCGGCGGCGGCTTCGAGTCCCGCCTCGTCTCGCTGGGGCTTGAATACAACCAGGTGGCCGAGGGTGCTTCCGCCCGGCTCCTGGCCGGACCCGACGAGCTGTTCGGGACCCAGCCGCGCTTCCCGGTGCTCGACGGCGTGGAGCTCTGGAAGCCCACGATCACCGTCCGGCCGTATGGCGGACTGGCGGTGGCCTTCAGCACCGAGTACCTCCGACCGCTCGACGAGTGGATCCAGCAGGTCCTGGGCGTTTCCTACACCTCGCCGTGCGGCTGCTGGGGGGTCGGCTTCCAGCTGGCCTACCGGTACCCGTTCCCCCAGTACCCCGAGTACCCGAACTTTCAGGGCTTCAGCCTGAGCCTGGGCGGTATCGCCAGCCTGTAGCGCTGCCGCTCGCCTTGTACTCGAGCGGCCCGCGGCGTGCCTGTGCATGGACCCTTCACTCCCCGTTGCTTGCAAGGGCCGACGCGACAGGTATGAGGGGCGCTCATATTTGCCTGGTTTTGGTTGCTCGCGGGACCGCGGGGGCGGGGAAAGTGAGCGAGGCGGTTGTCCGAAGGAATCGTCGCACAGGTGGGGCGTCGGATTCGCGTGCTCCGGATGGGCCGGCAGGGCAACCGAATCACGCAGGAGCAGCTCGCCGAGCGGGCGGAGATCTCCGTCTCGTTCCTCTCGATGATCGAGCGGGGCGAGCGGTCGCCTCATCTCGAGACCCTCGAAAAGATCGCCGCGGCGCTGGAGGTGCCGATGGAGGAACTCTTCCGTTCCGACACCGCTCCGGTGGACCGCGTCGACTCCTCGATGCGTCCGCTCGCCGAGTTCGTGCGCAAGCGCGGGTTGAACCGCCGGGACGTGGAGAAGCTCCTCGCCGTGGCCCGGGCGATGTTCGGCGGCTGATCGAGGGCTCGACGCGGAGGCGCGCGAGGCCCGGTTGCTAGGGTGTCGGCCGGTCCCTAAGCTTGGCCGCGGGCTTGCCGCGCGGCGCCCGACCACCGGGCCCGGCGGCGGGTGCGCGAGGGGGGAGACATGGCCGACGTGCGGATCGAGCGGCGCGACGCCGCCCTCTGGCTCACCATCGATCGTCCCGAGCGGCGGAACGCGCTCACCCCGGCGGCGATCGCCGGGCTGATCGATGGTCTCGCCGCGGCGGACGCCGATCCGGCGGTGCGGGTGGTGGTGCTCACCGGCGCTGGCGATCGGGCCTTCTGCGCCGGGGGAAGCCTCGAGCCTGCCACCGGCGGCGGCTTCCTGGGAGGCCACGACGGCCGGCGCGCCTACGGCCAACTCCTCCTCCGCTTGCAGGCGTGCCGGCGGCCGACGGTGGCGATGGTGAACGGCCACGCCCTGGCCGGCGGGCTCGGCCTGGTGCTCGCCTGCGATCTGGCGGTCGCCGCCGAGGAGGCGACCTTTGGCCTCCCGGAGATCGACGTCGGGCTCTTCCCGTACCAGGTGCTCGGCGTCCTCGCCCGCCACGTGGGCCGCAAGCCCGCCCTCGAGCTGGCGATGACCGGTCGCCGGCTGCCGGCGGCGGAGGCCCTGGCCCTCGGCCTGGTCGGCCAGGTCGTCCCCGCCGCGGAGCTGGCGGCGGCGACGGCGCGGCTTGTCGAGGCGCTGGCGGGGAAGAGCGCGGCGGTCCTGGCCCTGGGCAAGCGCGCCTTCTACGCCGCCGAGGACCTGCCGCTCGGGCCGGCGCTGGAGCTCCTCGCCGCGCACCTCTCGTTGAACGCGGGACTCGAGGACGCGGCAGAGGGGATGGCCGCCTTCCGGGAGAAGCGGCTGCCCTCCTGGAAGGACCGCTGAACCCCGCCCGCTCCGCGGCGGACCGGTCCTTCGCGGAACGGGGCGGCTTACCCCGGCGGATTCCTTCGCGATCGCGGAAGTTCCCGGCACCACGGCGGAAACGACCACCGCCCGGTGCCTTGACGTCCCCACCGGCCGAGCATACGGTGCCGGCCGCGCGCCCCCCCTAGAGCCGGCGCGCGCCCGCGCCCGCGGAGGGCGAGGCGATTCGCCCAAGCCACGCCGGTCCGTCCGGCGGGGCTCACGGAGAGCTTTCCATGGCCCGCAAGCACAACTTCAACGCCGGCCCCTCGGCGCTCCCCCTCGAGGCCCTCGAGGAGGCCCAGAAGAACCTGGTCGACCACCACGGCCTCGGCCTCTCGGTCCTCGAGATGAGCCACCGGACCCCGGAGTTCGAGGGGATCCTCGGCCACGCCAAGGAGACCCTGGCCAAGCTGATCGGCCTGCCGGACTCCTACGACGTCCTCTTCCTCCAGGGCGGCGCGTCGCTCCAGTTCGCGATGGTGCCGATGAACCTGGGCAAGGGCGGCGCCTACGTGAACACGGGCGTCTGGTCGAAGAAGGCCCTCGAGGAGGCCAAGGTCGTCGGCACGGCCACCGAGATCTGGACGGACAAGGACAACAACTTCAAGCACGTCCCCGCCGCGGGCACCAAGTTCCACCTGCCCGAGGTGCCGTACGTCCACACCACCTCGAACAACACCATCTACGGCACGCAGTGGCAGCACACCCCCGAGGTCTCGGGCACGCTG
>JAEZJH010000108.1 GCA_023436385.1 Pseudomonadota bacterium | reverse complement strand
GGGCCCGGAGTTCGGGCAGGTGGAGTCGATCGGGAAGGTGGTCCCGTCCCAGAGGAGGTCGAGCGAATCCCCCGGATCGAGCCGGGCGACGCTCGGCTGGTTCGGGCCGCAGAGGCCGTTGCAGCTCCCGCAGGTTCCGCAGTAGCAGAACTGGCAGGTGGGCGCGATCGGCTGGGAGTAGTCGCCCGACGGTCCCTTGAGCAGGGTCACCCAGGCGCCCTCCCGATCCTCCGCGACCTCCTGCACGAAGACCGGGCCGGGGGCGTTGGCGGAGAGGGCGAGGCGGAACAGCAGCCGGCCGATGTCGCCGTCTGGTGACGTGGGTACGGTCGACTCGTCGTCGCCGCAGGCCCCGTCCCGGCAGACCCGGCCTTCCTTGCAGTCGACGTCCGAGACGCAGCTTTCCCAGGCCACGTCGGAACCATCGGTCCCGGAGACGCAGGCCAGGGTTCCGCCGAGGAACAGGGCCGCGAGGGCAAGCGGGCGTGCCATGGGTCCCTCCCTCGGCGCACCATAGCACCCACCCGGAGTCTGGCGCATCGAAGGGTGCGTTTACGGGGTATCCGGCGGCGACCGGGGACCCGGCGGATCGGGTCGCGGGAAGGCGTCGTCCCGGCCTCGACGGTCGGATTCGGGCGGCTTGACGGGGGGATCGGCCCGCGTTACCACCCGCCCCTTCGGGCCTGACCGCCCGGCGCCCGGCCCGGCCGCGCGACGGACGGGAGGCGGATTCGCGGGCCGGGTCCACCCGGCTTCGCCGGGCGATTCGTTTTCATGAGGGAGGCTTCCGTGGCCGATGTCTTCGACGTGGTGGTGCTGGGCAGTGGACCGGGCGGATACGTGGCGGCCATCCACGCGGCGCAGGCGGGCCTGAAGACGGCCCTGGTGGAGAAGAACCCGCGTCTGGGTGGCACCTGCACGCTGGTCGGCTGCATCCCCACCAAGTCGTTGCTCCAGTCGGCGGCGGTCGTCGAGGAGATCAAGCACGCCAAGGAGTTCGGGATCGAGGTGGCGTCGTCGCCGACGATCGCCATGGCCGGCGTCCTCGCCAAGAAGAACAAGGTGGTCGAGGCCTCCTCGAACGGCATCGCCTTCCTGATGAAGAAGAACGGCGTCACCGTGGTGACCGGCTTCGGCCGCCTGGCCGGGAAGGGCAAGCTCGAGGTCGAGGGCGCCCTGGGGAAGCAGGAGCTGGGCTACAAGAAGCTGATCCTCGCCACCGGCTCGGTGGTGAAGGAAATCCCCGGCCTCGAGTCCGACGGCAAGGTGGTCCTGAACAGCGACCAGATCCTCGATTACGACAAGATCCCCGAGAAGATGATCGTCCTGGGCGCCGGCGCGGTGGGCATGGAGTTCGCCTCCGTGTTCGCCTCCTTCGGCACCAAGGTCACCGTCGTCGAGCTGATGCCGCACCTCCTCCCGATCGAGGACGAGGACATCTCCAAGGAGATCGAGAAGGCCTACAAGCGCCGCCGGATCGACTTCCTGGTCGAGGCGAAGGTGACCAAGCTCGACCGGAAGGAGAACGGCGTCGTCGCCACGGTGCTGCTCAAGGACGGCAAGGAGAAGCAGCTCGAGGCGGACCTCTTCCTCTCCGCCGTCGGCCGCAAGCCGGTCACCGAGGGCATCGGCCTCGAGACCACCGCGATCAAGACGGAGCGCGGCTTCATCCCGGTCGACGAGATGATGCGGACCGCCGAGCCGGATGTGTACGCCATCGGCGACATCGTCCCGACGCAGATGCTGGCGCACCTCGCCTCCCACGAGGCGATCCTGGCGGTCGACCACATCGCCGGGCGCAACCCCGAGCCGATCCGCTACGACCGCTGCCCGGGCGCCACCTACACCTCGCCCGAGGTGGCGAGCGTCGGGCTCACCGAGAAGCAGGCCCGGGAGAAGGGCTACGACGTCAAGGTCGGCACCTTCCCCTTCGCGGCGATCGGCAAGGCCCGCATCCTCGGGCAGACGATGGGCCTCGTGAAGATCGTCTCGGAGAAGAAGTACGACGAGGTGCTGGGCGTTCACATGATCGGCCCCCACGTCACCGACCTGATCGCCGAGGCCTGCGCGGCCCTCCGGCTCGAGGCGACCACCGTGGACCTCACCCGCACCATCCACCCCCACCCGACGCTGGCGGAGGTGGTGGGCGAGGCGGCCCACGCGACGCTGGGCCACCCGCTCCACATCTAGGAACCCCGGGGCGAACACCGGCAGGAAGGACGGAGGTAGGCGACGATGAGCGTGGACGTCCCGGTAACGAAGCTCTTGGGCAAGGCGGCGGCCGGCGAAGGCGAGAACCGGTCGCACCGGCAGCGGAAGCCCGAGTGGCTCAAGGTGCGGCTCCCCTCCGGCCCGACCTTCGAGAAGGTCAAGGGGACGATGAAGCGGACCCGCCTCCACACGGTGTGCGAGGAGGCGGCCTGCCCCAACGTCGGCGAGTGCTGGGGCGGCGGCACCGCCACGGTGATGGTGATGGGCGACACCTGCACCCGCGGGTGCCGCTTCTGCGACGTGAAGACGGCGAAGAACCCGCCGCCCCTCGATCCCGACGAGCCGGTCAACCTCGCCACCGCGGTGGGCGAGCTGGGCCTCAAGTACCTGGTGGTCACCTCCGTGGACCGGGACGACCTCCCGGACCAGGGCGCCGGCCACTTCGCCGCCTGCATCCGGGAGCTGAAGGCCCGCTCGCCCAACACCATCGTCGAGGTGCTGATCCCGGACTTCACCGGGAAGCACGAGCTGATCGACCTGATCGGGAACGCCGGTCCCGAGGTGATCGCCCACAACGTCGAGACGGTGGAGCGGCTCCAGCGCACCGTCCGCGATCAGCGGGCCGGCTACCGGCAGTCGCTCTCCGTGCTCGAGCGGGTGAAGCAGGCGTTCCCGGAGATCCACACCAAGTCGTCGGTGATGCTGGGCCTCGGGGAGACGCAGGAGGAGCTGATCCAGACGTTCCGGGACCTCCGGAGCGTGGGCTGCTCGGTGCTCACCCTGGGCCAGTACCTCCGGCCCTCCGAGTGGCACCTCGAGGTGAAGGAGTTCGTCCATCCCGACCGGTTCGCGGAGCTGCAGCGGATCGCCGAGGACCTGGGCTTCCTCTACGTGGCGTCGGGGCCGCTGGTCCGCTCGTCCTACAAGGCGGCGGAGCTGTTCGTGGCGGGGCTGGTGAAGGCCCGCGGAACGAGCGGCGGCGACACGCATCGTTCGGGCTGCTAGCCCCACCCGGCCCGTTCGGGCTCCGCTGGGTGGGGTTCGAGTTTTCGCGTTCTTCGCCGCCGGCGGGGGGAGCCGGCCGGCGGGCGTGGCGCGCGTCCTCTCTCCCCCGGGGTGAACGATGGCCCAGTACGAGTTCCGGCTGCCCGAGTTGGGCGAAGGCGTGGTGGAGGGCGAGATCGTCCAGTGGCTGGTGAAGCCGGGCGATGTCGTCGCGGAAGACCAGAGCGTGGTCGAGGTGATGACCGACAAGGCCACGGTCTCGGTGCCCACCCCGAGGGCCGGGAGGGTGGTGAAGAC
>JAEZJH010000092.1 GCA_023436385.1 Pseudomonadota bacterium | reverse complement strand
CCGCGGCGGTGAGGTGCTCCGCCGCGAACTGGATGTTGCTGATGGCGTTGTTGAGCCGGTTGCCGACGGCGCCGAACTTGGCGCGCTCGGCCGAGATGATGGAGAGCGCGTTGTCGATCGTCGCCAGGGCGGCCTGGGCGTCGGCCTGGGTGGAGAGCTTGAGGCGGACCCCCTCCGGCGCGGCGGCGTCGGCGACGGTGAGCTTGAGGCCGTTGTCTCCGGTGGTGATGTTCACCGTCTGCATGGCGATGGTGTTCGCCTTGACGTCGCCCGGGTCGGTCCCGTCCATGTTGATGCCGACCTGGAAGGTCAGGCTGGTCGCGTTGGTGTTGAGCAGGGCGGTGCCGTTGTACTCGGCGCCGTTGGCGATGCGGTCGATTTCGGAGGTCAGCTGATCGGCCTCCGTCTGGATGTAGCTGCGCTGCACGTCGTTGCCGTCCAGGCCGGACGAGGCGGACTCCATCGCCAGCTCGCGAAGGCGAGTGAGGATGTTGGTGATCTCGTTCATCGACCCTTCCGCCGTCTGGACCAGCGAGATGCCGTCCTGGGCGTTGCGGGACGCCTGCGCGTACGAGCGGATCTGGGCCTGGAGGTTGACGCTGATGCCGAGGCCCGCCGCGTCGTCGCCGGCCTTGGTGATCCGGTAGCCGGAGCCGAGGCGCGACAGCGACGAGTCGAGCTGCGCCTGCGTGCTGTACAGGTTTCGCTGCGCGTTGAGCGACGAAACGTTGGTACGGATGGACATTGCCATAGGGGTTCTTCTCCTTTGGGGCGGTCTACTGCTTCGCCTCCGAGGCTCCCTTCGACACGTTCGCGCCGAAACTTAAGGAGAAGAAATGCAGAATTTTGATACGGTCGCCGAAAAGGCCTGGAAGGCCGGACACATGGACCGACAAACAGCAACACCCGCGCTCCGGACTCCGGAGGCGGGTAGGGCTCGGGGGAAATTCGAAATACCGAGGGCAATCAGGGGTTCCGGTAGGCGCCGGCAGCCCGCCGGGAACTGGCGAGCCGCGTCAGCTCGTGCGAGAGGCGAGCCGCCTCTCGCTCCGCCAGGTCGAGGAGACGGGCCTGGATGGGAAGCAACCGGTCCGGATCGACGGGTCTGACGCCGCTCTCCAGGATCGTCACGGCGGAGGTGATCGCCCGGCCGGCGGCCTCGGCGTCGCCGGCCTCCAGGGCCGCCGCCGCCGCGGCGAGGTGCCGCTCGATGTCCCCGGGCGGGCCGGCCACTTCGGGAACCACTACTCGTCTCCCGAGCTCTGCTTCGAGAGCGCGGTCAGGTAGTTGCCCATCGATTTGAGCCCGCTGACCACCGTCTCCATGGCGTTGAACTGTTGGAGCAGCTGCTCGCGGTACTTGTCGATCCGGTCCTGGAGCTTCAGGGCCTCGTCATCCATCTCGGAGACCCGGCGCTCGAGGGACTTGGTTCGGTCGGTGAGGATCCCGTCCGAGTCGATGAACCGCCCGACGAGATCGTCCGCCAGCGCCGCGATGCCGGTCTCCGCTTCGGTGAAGAGCGCGGAGACTCCCCGGGCGTCCTTGGCGATGGCCTTCCCGAGGGCGGTGGAATCCAGGGTGAGCGAGCCGTTCCGCTCCGTCTTCACCCCGAGATCGGCGAGCGAGCGGATCGTGCCCTCGGCGGAGACGACCGAGGAGACCAGTCGCTGGAGGGAGGACTGCAGGCTCCGCACCGCGGAGTCGCCGGCCAGCGTTACCGAGCGATCGGAGGCCTCGGTGACGGCCAGCTGGGCCTGCACGAAGCCGATCACCGAGTTGTAGGCGTCGACGAAGGTCTTCACCCGGGCGGTGGTGGCCTCGAGATCCCGGGCGATCACCAGGTCCTGCGGGACGGAGCTCCGCTCCTTCAGGGAGAGCACGACGCCGGGGATGGCGCCCGAGACCTCGTTGGACTGCCGCTCGAAGCGGAGGCCGTCCACGTAGACCACGCCGTTCTCGGCGGCCTGGATGGTGGCCAGGTCGAGCGGCTTGCCGGCGGTGCCGGTGGTGGTGTGGACCAGGGAGAGCGCGTCTTCCGGTGCCCCGCCGGGCGGATAGCCGGTCTCGGTGGGCGTGACGGAGAGGTAGCGGTGGGTCCCGTCGTCGAGGACCACGGCGCTGATCGGGGCGCCGGAGTGATTCAGCGACCAGGCGACGGAGTCGAGGCTGGCGCCGTCCCCGACGGTCACCTCGTAGGTCTGGCCCATCACCGTGAGGGAGAGGGTTCCGCCGGTGACGGTCTCGCCAGCGGCAAAGCCGGTGGAGCGGACCTTGGCCGGGATGGCCAGGCTCTCGACGCGGACGCCGTAGCGGCCGGCGGCGACGGTGTCATCGAGGGTGATGCCGACGCTCGAGGGCGTCGAGGTGGCGCCGAGCACGAGGGGCCCGGTTTCGCCGAGGGCGGTCGCGGCGGAGCGAAAGGCGGAGAGGCGGGAGGTGAGCGTGCCGAGGGAGGAGATCTGGGACTTCACCGCCGCCTGGCGGCTCTGGAGCGTGGCCAGGGGACTCTTCTGGAGCTCGACCAGGTTGTCGATGATCGAGTTCCAGTCCATCCCGGAGACGATCCCTCCGGCGCTATACGTTCCTGCCATCGCTTACCTCGTGGCGGTCGGGCGCGGCGGGGCCTCGCGGTCGATCACCGGTCTACCCATCAGCCGCCGAGCAGCTTGAGGGCCGCCTGGGGAATCTGGTTGGCCTGGGCGAGCACGGAGACGCCGGCCTGCATCAGGATCTGGGCCCGGGTCATCGCCGAAGTCTCCTCCGCGATGTCCACGTCCTTGATGCGGGAGTTGGCGGCGGAGAGGTTCTCGGCTGCCGACTGGATGTTGCTGATGGCGTTGTTGAGCCGGTTGCCGACCGCGCCGAACCGGGCCCGGGCCTCCGAGATCGTCGCCAGGGCGCTGTCGACCAGCGCCAGGGTCTCGCGCGAGGTCGTCTGGCCGTCCGTGGCCTTGGTGACGCCGTCGGCCTCGTAGGAGGAGGCGAGCCGGATCGTGTTTCCGCCGAACAGGCTGTCGGTGGTGACCACCACCGTGCTCAGGCCGATGGTGTTGGTGGTGTCGCCGGTGGTGCCGTCGTGGCGGATGCCCACCTGGAAGGTCAGGTCCTTCACCGCGCTGAGGAGCGGCGTGCCGTTGTATTCGGCGGCGTTGGCGATGCGATCGATTTCGGCGGTGAGCTGCTCCACCTCGGTCTGGATGTAGGCCCGCTCGGGCTCTCCGACGCCGGCCGAGGCGGACTGCATCGCCAGCTCGCGGATGCGGGTGAGGATGTTGGTGATCTCGTTGAGCGAGCCTTCCGCCGTCTGCACCAGGGAGATCCCGTCCTGCGCGTTCCGGGCCGCCTGGCCGTAGGACCGGATCTGCGCCTCGAGGTTCACGCTGATCCCCAGGCCCGCCGCGTCGTCGCCGGCCTTGGTGATCCGGTAGCCGGAGCCGAGGCGGGAGAGCGCGGTGTCGAGCTGGTTCTGGGTCTGATACAGATTCCGCTGCGCGTTGAGCGAGGAGACGTTGGTTCGGATCGACATCGCCATGGGGAATTCTCCTTCCGATTCATGGGGGGCCTACCATCGGGCCCCGAATTCCGCGTTCCCCATGCTTTCGACACGCTCGCCCCGGTCCTTAAGCCGGAGCTGCGTCCCCAGATGTCGCTCGAGCCTCCGCAGGGCCAGACTCCTGGCGTAGAGACGAAACAGGCCACCGGGGGGCCTTCCCCGGATCGATACCGATACATCCCGGACCCGGAGCTTCCCCGTCGCCCCCGGCGGCCAGCCGGAGAGGGCCGTGAGGGCCGCGGCCCGCCAGCCCAGCGGCAGGTCGCCGCCGAACCGCTCGCCGCGGATGTCGACGACGAGCCCGAACGGCAGCGAACCCGAGACCCGCACCGGGACCTCGAGCTCCGCCGGACCGCGGTGCCGGCCGGCCGCCGCCTCGACGCCGGGCCCGACCCTCAGGGCCAACGCGGTCGGTCGAGGCGGGGCCCGGAGCAGCTCCTGGGTCTCCCGGATCCAGTCCTCCAGCCCGGCGAGCGGGATCACCTCCCGGAGCACCCAGCCGTGCTCGTCCTCGTAGAGCAGCGCCGCCCGCTCCGGGCCGGCCAAGCTCACCCGGCATTCGATCCGGTCCCGGGGCCGCGACGCCACCCCGGAGTTGAAAGCCGGACCGCCGACTCCCAGGTCCGGCGACTCCGGATCCGGAGCGCAGGACAGCGGGCGCGCGGCA
>JAEZJH010000072.1 GCA_023436385.1 Pseudomonadota bacterium | reverse complement strand
GCTCGGCCCTGGCCAACCGGGCGGCCTTGCCGCCGCTGGAGGCGAAGTTGGCCGCCTTGGCCTTGCCGGTGAGGGGCACCAGGTCGGCGAGCTTCACCCGGAGCTTGAGGGGACCGGCGGCGACCATCGCCTCGTCGGCGGAGACCTCGAGGACCTCGGCCTCGCGGCCGAGGGGCACCACCTGCACCCGCATCCCCGGCCGGAGCTTCACGCCCTCCGCCGCGGCCTGGCCCTTCTTCTCCGCCTCCTCGCGGGCCCGCAGGCGATCCCGCTCCCGGGCGATCCGCTCCGCCCGTTCCTTGAGATCCTCCTGGGTCTCCACCGCCTTCCGCATCTCCGGCTTCCGGGCCAGCGACGCCACCAGCTCGCCGACCTCGCGGTGGGCCTGCACCACCTCCTCGAGCATCTCCTCGCGGACGCGGATCTCGATGTCCCGCTTCACGTCGCCCAGCTCCGCCCGGGCCTGCTCCAGCTCCGCCTTCAGCCGCTCGAGCTCCTGCTGCCGGTCCTCGAGATCCATCCGGGCCTTCTCGTGGGACCGCCGCTCCGCGTCGAGCTTCTCCAGGGCCACGGGGAGCGCGGCGCCGCCGTGGAGGTTCCGCTTGGCGCGCTCGAGCACCGGAGCCGGGAGCCCGCAGCGGGCGGCGATCTCCAGGGCGCTGGAGACGCCGGCCGAGCCCAGCTCGAGGCGGAAGGTCGGCGACAGGGTGCGGGGATCGAGGCCGACCCGGGCGTTGGCGAACCGGGTGTCGGCGAAGCCGAGGGCCTTCAGCTCCTCGAGGTGCGTGGTGACCAGCACCATCGCGCCCCGGTCGACCAGTTCGCCGAGCACCGCCGCGGCCAGCGCCGCGCCCTCGCGGGGATCGGTGTCGGCGGCGATCTCGTCGACGAGGACCAGCGAGCCCTCCCGCGCCGTCTCCAGGATTTGCCGGAGCGCGGTGCCGTGGGCGGAGAAGGTGGAGAGGTCCTTGCCCAGATCCTGGGCGTCGCCGATCGCGGTCTGGATCCCGCTCCAGAGCGGCACCACCGAGCCCGGGTCGGCCGGCACCGGCAGGCCGGCCCGGACGAGGAGCGCGGTGAGGCCGACGGTGGTGATCGTCACCGTCTTGCCGCCGGCGTTGGGGCCGGAGACCACCAGGGCTCGCTGGTCGGCGACGAGGGAGATGTGGTTCGCCACCACCTTCTTGCCCTGGAGGGTGAGGATCGGATGGCGCGCGCTCTTCAGCGCGAACGGCGCCCGGCCCTCGGCGATCACCGGGGTGGTGGCGTCGAGGGCCTCGGCGAGGCGGCCTTCCGCCTCGACCAAGTCCAGCTCGCCCAGGATCTCGATCGCGCCCAAGAGCTCGTTGGAGCGATCGCCGAGATCGCCGGAGAGCTCGGCGAGGACGCGGCGCTCCTCCTCCGCCGCCAGCGACTCGGCGATGGAGAGCTCGTTGCCCAGGCCCACCAGCGCGTCGGGCTCGACGAAGATCGTCTGCCCGGAGTTCGAGGCGTTGTGGACGATGCCGGGGACCTCGGCGCGGAACGAGGCGTTCACCGGGACCACGTACCGATCGTTCCGGATCGAGTAGTAGGTGTCCCGCAGGTTCATCGTGAACTTCTCGTCGTGGAGCATGCCCTCGAGCCGCTCCTTGATCTGCCGGTGCAGGCCCCGGGCGCGATCGCGGAGCGACGAGAGGTTGGCGCTGGCGGTGTCCTTCAAGCGGCCCGAGGGCTCGAAGGCGGTCTCGATCCGGTTGGCGATCGAGCTGGCGTCGGGCAGGGCCTCGCCGGTGGCGGCGAGGATCGGCGCCTCGCTTCGGTGGGCCGCGAGGAAGGTGCGGACGCGGGCGGCGGAGCGGATCAGCCGGGCGCAGCCGATCATCTCCGGCGCCGCGAGGACGGCGCCCTTGGCGGCGCGGGCGAGGGGACCGCGGACGTCCTCGGCGCCGGCCAGCGGCAGCGAGAGCTCCTTGCGGATCAGCTCCCGCACCTCGGCGATCCGGTCGAGGGAGGCGACGATGTCGTCCCGGGTCTCGAGGAAGGGCAGGGCGAGGGCCCGCTCGCGGCCACGCGCGGTGGCGGTGCGGGCGGCGACGGCGGCGACGATCTGGTCCCAGCCCAGGTCGCGGCGGGTGCGCTCGGGGATTTCGAACAGCTGCATGGACGGATCGACCTCACGTGGATGCGACGAACTGCGGGAGATACCAAGACCGCTCGGGAACCGCACTCGATTCCCGCGGGGGCCGGGGCGGGCCCGGAATATCCGGCGGAGCGGCGTCGCCGCGGCGGTCCGTCGCTCCCGAACGCGAAGGCCCCCGCCGGTCGGCCGCCCGCCGGTTCACCGCGCCGGCCGATCCGTGGTAGCGACGGGCCGTGCGCGCCTTTCGACTCGCCCCGATCCTCGTCGTCCTGCTCTCGGCCTGCTCCTCCTCCTGCGCCTCGTCGCCCCCGCCGCCCCCGCCGCGGCCGGTGTCGGCGCCGGTGGAGCCCGCCCCCCCGCCCCCCGACGCCCGCTCCCTCTTCCTCCGGGGCCGGGACGCGCTGGCCAAGGGCGAGCACGCGCTGGCCCGGGAGGCGTTCACCGCCGCGGCCGAAACCCTCCCGACCTGGCTCTTGCCCCGCCTCGAGCTGGGGGAGATCGCCCTCGCCCGTCGGGAAGGAGTGGTGCCGGCCCGGGACGCGCTGGTCGCCTTCGCCAACCGCGGCGAGGACGGCGCGCGGCT
>JAEZJH010000060.1 GCA_023436385.1 Pseudomonadota bacterium | reverse complement strand
CGAAGGAAGGCAATCAGTGACGCCGAAGGAAACCGCGTCCCCGGACCCATCGTCGAAGAGACGCCGTGGTGCAAGAACAAGCTGACGATCAACTACTTCGACCTTTTACTTGGCGACCCCGCACTGGGGGCTGTCTTCTATCGTGGTTGTGTGGTCGGCGCAGGTAACACACCCGCCGCGGAGACGGACACCGCGCTACAGTCCTACATCGCAGCCACTACCAATCGGATTGAAAGCACTTCCGAAGCAAACGCCACCATCTCCCCACGGTATTACAAGCATCGACTGGTCCATCAGTTCGGGGAAGGCGTCGCGCAAGGCAACGTGGCCGAAGTAGCCATGGTGATCATGGGGACAAGCAGCGGCAGCATTGGGGCATCCAGCCCCATCGGCAGCCGTGCATTGGTCGTAGACGAAGTCGGAAACCCGACGGTCATCTCTGTGCAAGCGGATGAGTTCCTGCAAGTCGTCTGGGACGTGTATTGGTTCATCCCGGAAGACGTGGGTGGGACAACCTCTCTGACGATCGACGGCGTACCGGTTGACCACGCATGGCTTGTTCGCGGCTTTGGGTTGTTGGATACAGGAACGTTCACCCGCCGTTGGAATGCACTTGGTTCTTCGCACTCTCCTTTTGGCATTCAGACCAATGGCTCGGCCAGCGGCTGGGCCAACAACAACTCCACGGCGGCAACGGATCAGACGCTACAAGCATACACAGAGACAAATCCGCAGGCGTCAGCGAACGACGGCCCGTCCTCTTCGACCAAGCTGCCCTACGTCGTAGGGTCAAAGACTCGCATCCACCGTGTTTCTTGGTCGTTGGCGCGCGGCAACGTGGTTGGCGGGATTGGCAAGGTGACTTTCGGAATGTTGGGGTTTGGTGCTTTTCAGATGTCGTTTAACCCGAAGATTCAGAAAACAAACGCGAAGGTTCTCACGCTCGACCTTGCGATTACGCTGTCCAACGCGTTCTAAAAAGGATCAGGTACATGCTCCCGCAAGACGGCCAACCTTCCACGAATGCGACCATCAGCGGCTTCGCCTATCCGGTGAAGTCGCCGCTGCCCGAAGACCGCCTGCAAGACTGGGAACTTGCCGGCGTAGGCCTCAACGACCCGTCACAGGGTCTATTGGTCAAGGTATGGCGGTCGTTTGCCACATACGACCGCGATGCTGACCTTTACACCGTTTGGGTAGAGGCACAAGCTGTCCCGCCTGTGGCGCTGTTCACGCTCTCGGGACTTGAGGAGCTGTCCCTTGCCTTCGACCAGAACATGAACCCGTTCGTCGCCTACGTGCAGGCAGGGCAGGCCAAGATCTATTGGTACGACCCGCTCGTGTCGGGCATGGTGCACACCAGCCTTGCCGCAGGCGTGCGGACGCCGCGTTGCACGATGGATGAACGGCGCGCTGCCTTTATCGCAGATAGCGATATCATCCTCGCATACGTCCGCGCGGGGAACTTCTGCGTCTGCTACCAGCGAGACCGTTATGAAGTTGAACACGTGCTGCGCACGGGTGTTGGAGCTAACTGTGAGCTCGTTTCCATGGCGCGCAACAAGGGTAACCGCATCCAGTGGCGGCTTCGTAACTACGAGAACATGAGCGACCCCAGTGCGTTGTTCCAAGTTGAACCGTTCCTCGCCGACGTCATGGCGGACCTACAGCGCAAGGCCGGTCTCAACCCGAAGCAGTTTGACGTCAGTGAGCTTTATGACGACACCGTGCCCGGCATGAAGGTGACCAGCACTGACGGCTTCGCAAGTGACATCGAGCGGCTGCGCGACATGTTCCACTTCGACAAGTCGGCCCGCGACAAGCTCATCGCGTGGCCGAAGCGTGGTCGTGCCCCGGTGGCGTGGATCCCATACTCGGACCTGCTCGACAGCCGTGACGAGCCGTTGAAGCAGACCTTGGTCGACGAGCAGAAGCTGCCGCGTGAGATCCACCTCGAGCACATCGACCCGGCCGGCGGCTACGCCAAGAACAAGCAGTCCGCCCGTCGTCGTAGCAACATGGTGAAGGCTGAGAAGAGCGAGAACATCGACTCCGGCCTCGTGCTGACTGCCGACCAGGCGGCCAGCTTCACCATGCAGAAGCTCAAAGTCCGGTGGAACGAGCAGGTCGACTACGAGTTCAGCACGTCGATCAAGTACACGTTCGTCGTGCCCTCGGACGTCGTTATGGTCGAGGACGCGAAGGGCGTCTGGCACCGGGTTCGCATCGAGGAGCGCGACGAGGACGACGGCGAGATCGACTGGACCGCGAAGCAGGATGCTGGGGCCCGCGCCTACAGCACGAAGCGCCTGGGCAACTCGCTGCCGCCGCCGACCCCGACCTCGCCTGGCATCATCGGCGAAACACGGTTCGAGATCCTCAACATCCCGGTGCAGCGTGGCCAGGACGACGAGCTCGGGCTCTACCTCGCGGCGTGCGGCGAGTCGTCCGGTTGGGCTGGTTACCAGCTGCTCTTCTCGAGTGACGAAGGTGCGTCGTACACCGAGGCTTTCCAGAGCGAAAACGCGTCGATCATCGGCGACACGCTGACGGCACTGCTCGAGGAGCCGGCTGGTTACCTGTACCCCAGCGACCAGACCGTCGAGGTGCTCGTCAACTTCCCGCTCAGCTCGGTGTCTTACGACCAGCTGCTGCAACGCAAGAACCTCTGCGTCATCGGCGACGAGGTCCTGCAGTTCCAGACAGCGACACTGCTCGAGCAGGTGGGCGGCAAGTACCGCTATCTGCTGAGTGGGCTCCGCCGTGGTCGGTTCTACACACCGGCTGAGACGTGGCCGCAGGATACGAGGTTCGTGCTGCTCGACGCGTCGGTCATCTTCGCGCCGATCGACCGTGTCTATCTCGGCGCCGACCTGTGGTATAAGCCCGTCAGCCTGGGCCTCACGTCCGACGAGACGGTGCCGACCGCGTACCTGCTCGCCGAGGCGCTCAGCCAGACCGAGTTCCCCGTTTCGCGCGTCGAAGCAGTTCGCGACGGCAGCAACGTCACCGTGAGCTTCGTCGGTGCGGCCCGCCTCGGCGTCGACACGGCCCCGTACCACTCCAAGTACTTCCGCGGCTATCGCGTGAAGTTCAGCAACGGCCACGTCATCGACACGATGAACCAGTCGGTGACCTACAACTCCGCGCCAGTCGGCGTCACGGTGCAGGTCTGCGCCCTGAACGAGATCACTGGCGAGGGTCCCTACTCCGCTCCGCTTGCCACCTGAGGACGACCATGGCTACCCCGAACCTGAAGCTGCCCAACACCCCGCCCGGCGCGACTGACATCAGCGTCGCCTACAACGAGGCGGTTCAGACCATCGACGCGCTCGTGCCGCTCGTCGTGCAGGCGATGGACCTGACCGCCCCGCCCAGCACGCTGGCTGGCGACGCGGGCAAGCGTTGGCTCGTGCCGGTTGGCGCCACTGGCGCGTGGGCCGGCCAAGCTGGCAAGGTGGCGCTCTGCACCGGTGCCGACACGTGGCGGTTCATCGAGGCGCCGCTGTGGCACTACGCCCGCGACCTCGACTCCGCCGCCGACTACCGCCAGACTGCGGCCGGCACGTGGACGGCGGTCTGACGTGATTCGGTCCACGCCTGAGTTGCTGGCCGCCGTCAAACTCGCGAAGGCTCAGTGCCTGATTCGGGCGACTCAACTCGCTAGCTGCCGGGTGTGCGGCCAAGACCAGCAGCGCTTCGAAGAAGCCGTACAGCAGCTCGACCAACTTATCAAGGACCTGGAGGAACATCATGCAACTGACCAAGAACTTCCGCCTGGCTGAGCTGACCGTTACCTCCGTCAACGCGCCGAATGAGCCGACGCCGGTCGAGGTCGAGCGGCTTCGCGCCCTGGCCGAGAACATCCTGCAGCCGCTGCGCGACGCGCTCGGCAAGCCGGTCATCGTCAACTCGGCCTACCGCTCGCCGCAGGTCAACAAGATCGTGGGTGGCGTCGCCACGTCGCAGCATAGCCGCGGTGAGGCGGCAGACATCCGCGTGCCTGGGATGACCCCGCTCCAGGTGGCCCACACGATTCGCGACCTGCGGCTGCCTTACGATCAGCTGATCCGCGAGCCCACGTGGGTGCACGTCAGCTACAGCAATCGCAACCGGCGCCAGCTGTTGACCATGCGTGTCGTCAACGGAAAGGCCACGTACTTTGGGGGACTGTCGTAATGAAGGGGGAAAGCTTGTTCGAGCTGACGAAGCTAGTCGGGGTCACGAGCGGCGCCGGTGCCATCACGTCGCCGGCGTTCCAGCTGTTCACGCATTACGTCAACCAGCCGGTGTGGAACGTGCCGGTGACCGTGTACGGCGCTGCCGCAGCGGGGGCTGCGTTGTCGCTGTTCTTCGGAGATCCCGTGCCGACGCGAAAGGCCCTGTTCGGCCAGGTCGTCGCGGCGATGATGTTCGGCGCCAGCTTGGCAGTGCTACTCTCAAGCGCCATGGAGTGGGAGTGGGCGACAAAGAACATCTCGATGTTCGCCATGATGATGGCGGCCATCATTCGCTGGTGGCTACCCACGGCCATCGAGCACGGCAAGCACTTGATCAAGGCAATCAAGATCCCTTTCACGAAAGCAAAGACCGACGGAGGTGATGGAAAATGAGCGTGCTCGATATGCTGTGCGTCTTGGCCGCAGCGCTTATCTTGGTTACTGCAGTCGCCAGGTTGAACGACATCAAGCGGACCCAGACCAGCAAAAGGTGGTGGGTGCGTCGCATCGGGCTGTTGTTCGTCACCACCGCGATGATGATGTTCATCGCCTCGTACTTCACCGTCGCCACGAAGTACTGGTGGCTGATCCTTAAGCTGCTGACGCTGTGGGGATTCTGCCTGACGTGGATGACGACTCCGGGCATGCCGCCGTGGTGGAAGTACGTTGCCCGCAATGACTACAAGCTCGGAGAGGACGAGGATGGCCATCAGTGAATCAGTCAAGCTCGTCGTGGCGGTCCTCGTCGGATGCGCGATCC
>JAEZJH010000042.1 GCA_023436385.1 Pseudomonadota bacterium | reverse complement strand
GGCGTGACCTCCCCGCCGCTCGTCTCCGGCAGCTCGTTGACCAGGCCGTGGACCCGCATTTCGGTGGCCGCACCCTGGCCCCCGCCGTCGCCGTCGCCGCCGCCGCAGCCGGCGAGCACCAGGAAGGCCGCGGCCAGCGCCGCGCCCACGCGCATCGATCCCATGAACCCCTCCGCGAGCCCGCCCGATCTCCCGCGCGAGATGCGCGGCGTCGAACCGTGCCGGCGGGCCCTGGGCGCGAGCCATACCGAGCGGAGGCCCGGGCGGGCAAGCGTTCCGTGAACCGGAGCGGAGGGGTGTGGCGGGCTACGGGACTCCCATGAACAGCGAGGGATCCACCGACCCGCCGGGTACCTCGCCGTCCGCGGTGGGTGCCGTGCCCACCTTGAACGGCTGCGCGCGGCTTCCCGGACCGCCGCTCGACCGGCGCCCCGACTTCATGTCGATGGTGACGAACTCGACGCTGGCGGGACGCGGCCAGTCGCGGCCGGGCCGGCCCTCGAGGGCCTGGGTCATGAACTCCTGCCAGATCGGCATCGCGGTGCGGCCGCCCTGCTCGTACCGGCCCATCGGCGACTGGTCGTAGCGGTCGTAGCCGACCCATACGCCCGCCACCAGGTCCCGGGCGAAGCCCATGAACCAGGCGTCGTAGGAGTCGTTGGTGGTGCCGGTCTTCCCGGCGATCGGCCACTTCGCGTTCATCCGGCCGGCGCCGGCGGCGGTCCCGAACTGCGTCACCTGGTGGAGGAGGTTGGTGGTGATGTAGGCCGTTTCCGGAGACATCACCCGCTCCGGCGTGTAGTGCAGTTCGGCATAGCCGGCGAGGATGCGGTCGGCGAGCGGCGCCCAGCCGTCGGCGAAGTGGGTGTGGTCCTCGAGGGTGCGGCCGAACCGGTCCTCCACCTTGCGGAGGAAGATGGTCTTGGCCTTGGTCCCGCCCCGGTCGAAGACGGCGTAGACGTTGGCCAGGTCCCAGAGGGTGACGCAGGAGGAGCCCAGGGCGATGGAGAAGTCCTCGTTCAGCTTCGAGGTGATCCCCAGCTTGTAGGCCCAGTCCACCGCGTTCCGGACCCCCAGGTTCTCGAGGGCCTTCACCGCCGGGACGTTCATCGAGTTGACCAGGGCGTGGGCGGCGGTCACCTCGCCCTGGAACCCCTCGTCGAAGTTCTGCGGCTTCCAACGGAAGCCGTTCTCCGGATCGTCGGTGACGATCGGCGCGTCGATCAGCACCGAGCCGGCGGTAAACGGCCGGGTCTTCGAGGAGTCGGTGGGGTCCTTCCCCATCTCCAGGTTGCCCGAGTAGACGATCGGCTTGAACGAGGAGCCCGGCTGCCGGCAGGCCTGGAAGGCGCGGTTGAACTCGGAGGCGTCGTAGTCGTAGCCGCCGATCATCGCCGTCACATAGCCGGTGAACGGATCGATGGAGACGATCGCCCCCTGGAGCCGCGGCTCCTGGTCGAGACGGAGGAAGATCTTCTTCTCCTCGGGGTAGCGGCGCTTCAGCGCGGCGACCTCGCTCGACATCCCCACGTCCTCGGGCCGCGAGCCGCGCACCACCACCAGATCGCCGGGGGCGAGCACGCCCTGGAACGAGGAGATCAGCGCGGCGGGGAAGTAGGCGTCGGCGTTCGGCTTCCGGGCCCAGCGGCCCGCCTCGATCGGCAGCTCGGCCTCGAGCTTGGTGCCGAGCTTCACCTTGGCGAGCTTGCCGCCGTTCTCCAGGGCGGTGACCAGGCCCACGTAGATCCGGCCCCGCTCGAGCGATGCGCCGCCCAGCTTGGCGAGGACCTGGTCGGCCTTCTTCAGCCAGCCGTCCCACTCCGCCGCGGGGAGCTGCTGCACCGGCCCGTAGAAGCCCTGCCGGTGATCGACGTAGTGGAGGCCGGTGAGCATCGCCTCCTGGGCGTGGCGCTGGTGCTCGGCGTTCATCGACGACCAGACCTGCAGGCCCTCCCGCAGCATCCGGGCGTTGCCGTAGCGCTCCACCAGATCGCGGCGGAGGTGCTCGGCGAAGAACGGCGCGGTGTCGCGGAAGACGTCCTCCACCGGGTGCACCTTGACCGGCTCGGCGTCGGCGGCGGCGTACTCCTCCTTGGTGATCATCCCCTCGTCGAGCATCCGCTGGAGCACGTAGTGGCGCCGGGCCTTGGCGGCCTCGGGGTGCGCGAAGGGCGAGTAGCGCGAGGGCGCCTGCGGGAGCCCGGCGATCAGCGCCATCTCCGGCAGGGTGAGCTGCTCCACGTTCTTCCGGTAGTAGTTCTCCGCCGCCGACTGCACGCCGTAGCTGTGGTGCCCGAGGTAGACGTTGTTCAGGTAGAGCCAGAGGATCTCTTCCTTGGTGAACTTGGCCTCCAGCTCGAAGGCGAGGAGCAGCTCCCGCACCTTGCGGCGGATGGTCTTCTCCCGGCCCTTCTTGTAGCCCTCGGCGGAGATCAGGATCGCCTTGGCGGTCTGCTGGGTGAGGGTCGAGCCGCCGCCGCGGATCTGGCCGCCGGCGCTCGCCATCTTGAGCGCCGCGCCGGCGATCCCCATCAGATCGAAGCCGGGATGGTCGAAGAACCGGTCGTCCTCGGAGGCGATGAACGCCTGCACCAGCTTCTTGGGGATCCGCTCGTAGGGGACCACCTTGCGGCGCTCGTCGAAGAACTCGGCGATCAGCACCTCGTCGACGGCGTGGACCTCGGAGAGGATCGGCGGACGCCACTCCGACAGCTCGGGGATCTCCGGGAGGTCCTTCGAGTAGACGGAGTAGGCGACCACGCCGCCCACCGCGCCGGCGGCGATCCCGGCGAGGACCACGCCGAGGGCGATCTTCACGGAGAGCTTCATGATCCTGGTCAAACCGACCCCCTGGAAACCAAGCCGTTTCGCCCCCCCGGCGAAGCGCCACAGGTTAGTGCACCCGTCCCGCTCCGGACAACGTCAGGGCGAGCAGGCCCACGCCCCGCCGATGTGGCGGCAAGATCGCGAGGAACCGCGGATTTCCCGGCGCCGGGATCACCGACTCCCGCCCGGCGTGCTTCCGGGCGGGCGCCCGGGCCGCGGCGCGGGCGACGTCCAGGCGATCCCCGCCGCGTGCAGCGCCGTCACCAGGTCCCCGGGCAGCGGCGCCTCCACCACCAGCGGCCTGCCGGTGATCGGGTGCTCGGTCTCGAGGCGCCGCGCGTGGAGGAACTGGCGCTTCAGGCCCCACGAGGCCCGAACCTCCCGGTTGAACGGGAAGTCGCCGTAGCGCGCGTCCCCGACCACCGGGTGGCCGACCGCGGCGAGGTGACGGCGGATCTGGTGGGTTCGGCCGGTCTCGATGGTGCACTCGAGGAGCGTGACGGCGGCGCCCGGGGCGAGGGTCCGGTAGTGCGTCACCGCGGGCTGCAGGTTGACCCCGCGCTCCTCCCGCGAGCGGGCGGTCTGCTGGTGCTCGGCGAGCGGGAGATCGATCGTCCCCTTCGGCTTCGGCATCCGGCCCTTCACCAGGGTCAGGTAGGTCTTGTGGGCCGAGCCCTCGGTGAAGATCTCGGTGAGCCGCACCATCGCCCGGCGCTGCTTGGCGATCAGGATCACCCCGGAGGTCTCGCGGTCGAGGCGGTGGGCCGGGCTCGGCTTGAACTCGAGCGAGGCGGGGTCGGTGCCCAACCGGTGCCGGACCCAGTCGACCAGCGTCGCCCCGGTGATCCCGGAGCCCGGGTGCACGGCGAGGCCGCCCGGCTTGTCCACCGCCAGGATCGCCTCGTCCTCGTAGAGCACCTCGACGTGGGGGAGCTTCCCCGGCGCGCGGGGCTTCGGCGCCGCCGCGCCGCCCGGGGGCGCGGCTACCCGCACCTCGATCTTGTCGCCCGGGGCGAGGAGGTAGTCGATGGCCGTGCGCTTCCCGTTCACCCGGACGCGCTTGGTGCGGATCAGCTTGTAGACGCCGGAGAGCGGGACGTCGGGGAGGAGCCGCCGGATCAGCTTGTCCACCCGCTGCCCCGCCTCGTCGGCGGAGATGGTGTGTTCGAACACGGGGCGCCTTGTATCACGGGCCGGCCGGGGCAGGTCGATACCGGAGCACGCCCGACCGCTCGGCCGCCGTCACCCGGCCCCGGAGCGCGAGGAGGTCGAGGTAGCCCAAGACCTCGCCGAGCATCAGGAAGAGCTCGACCCGGGAGGCGGCGGGCCGTCCCCGCGCGAAGAAGAGCGCCTCCACCAGCTCCACCGGGCTCGCGCCCTCGGGCGGCAGCGCCGCGAGCGTGCGCTCGAGCCGCCGCTCGTAGAAGGCCTCGAGGGAGGCGATCACCCGGCGGTGCTCCCGGAAGACCGGGCCGTGCCCCGGGACGATCCAGTCGGGCTCGAGGTCGGCCAGCCGGCGGAGGCTGGCGAGGTAGGTGGGGAGCGCGGGAAACCGTTCGCCGTCCGGCGAGAGCTCGAGGACCGGGTTCGGGCTCACCGTCTCGAGGAGGTGGTCGGAGGCGAGGAAGACGGTGGGGCCGTCGCCGTCCCGGGGCCGGAACTGCAGGCAGGTGAGCCCGGGCGTGTGGCCCGGCATCGCCACCACCGTCGCCTCGCAGCGGGCAAAGCGGAAGCGCTCCCCGGCGACCAGGTCGCCGACGGGAGGCGCCACGGGGCGGGCGAAGCGGCCGGAGGTGCCGCCGATGGCGAGCATCGGCGCCACGTCCTCGGGGCGGGCGCCGGCGCGGATCAGGAAGGCCCGGTACTCGGGGCCGATCTGCCGGTCGGGATCGACCACCTTCCGCCGGTCGGCGGGGTGGATCCGCACGGGGGCGCCCGACTCCGCGCGGATCGTCGCGGCGAGGCCGTAGTGATCGACGTGGCCGTGGGTGAGGAGGATCCGGCGGGCGTCGGCGAAGGAGAAGCCGCGGGCGGCGAGGCCGTCCCGGAGCGCCGCCTCCGCCTCCGGCGTGCCCAGGCCGCTGTCGAGGAAGGCGAGGCCGCCGTCCTCCTCGAGGGCGACCACCACGTTGACCGGCCCGCCCGCGGAGGGGAACGGGACGGGCACCGGGATGCGGAAGAGGCCGAGGGCCTCGAGGGCGCGATCGCCGTCGTCCCGAACGCCCCCTGGCTGCAGTGCTTCCAAGCGCTCCTCGGCTCTCCCCCCCGGCAAACCGGGGCGAGGCCCCTCGAGAGGCCGCGCCCCGGCGTGGCGTCCGCGCTACTTCGCGGCGTGGATCGCCTTCTCCAGCTCGGGGGCGATCTTGAAGCGGTCGCCCACCAGGCCGTAGTCGGCGATCTGGAAGATCGGCGCCTCCGGGTCCTTGTTGACGGCCACGATCACCTTCGAGCCCTTCATGCCGGCGACGTGCTGGATGGCGCCGGAGATGCCCATGGCGATGTACAGCTCGGGGGCCACGGTCTTGCCGGTCTGGCCGACCTGGTAGTCGTTCGGCACCCAGCCGGCGTCGACCACCGCGCGGGAGGCGCCCACCGCGCCGCCCAACTCGTCGGCGAGGCCCTCCACCGGCTTGAAGTCGCCCTTGGTGCCGCGGCCGCCGGCCACCACCACCCGCGCCTCGGTCAGCTCCGGCCGGGCGCTCTTCACCTGGCGAAACTCGAGGAAGCGGGCCTTCGAGGCCGGCAGCTCGGGGAGCGCCATCGGCTTCACCGGCGAGGCCGCCGCCGCCTTCGCGGCCGGCGCGAAGTCGGTGGGGCGGACCGTGAGCAGCTTCACCGGCGTGTCGATCGCCACCTCGGCGAGGACGGAGCCGGCCCACATCGGCCGGACGAAGGTGACGTTGGCCCCCTCGCCGCCGAAGCGGAGCACGTCGGTGGCCATCCCGGCGCCGAGGGCGGCGGCCACCCGGGGGAGGATGTCCTTGCCCTGGGCGGTGGCGGCGGCGACCACGTAGGCGGCGCCGTGATCCTTCGCGGCCTTCTCGATCGCCTTGGCCCAGACGTCGGCGATGGCGTGCTCGAGGCGGGCATCCTCCGCGGTCCAGACCTCGGCGGCGCCGTAGTTCGCCAGCTCGGCGGCGGCGTTGCCGATCCCCTGGCCGAGGACGAGCGCCACCACTTTGCCGCCCGACCGCTTCGCCAGCTCGTGGCCGGCGGCGAGGGCGTTCAGCGAGGACTTCTTCAGGTTGCCGTTCAGGTGCTCGGCAACGACGAGAACGTTCGACATGTTTTGGTCCTCCGGATCTCGCAATCGGTCCCGTCGTTAGAGGACCTTCGCCTCGTTCTTCAGCTTGTCGACCAGGGTGGCGACGTCGGGGACGGTGATGCCGCCCTTCCGCGCCGGCGGGCTGGCCAGCTTCAGCACCCGGACCTTCGGCGTGGCGTCCACCCCGAGGGCCTCCGGGGTCAGCTCCTCGATCGGCTTCTTCTTCGCCTTCATGATCCCGGGGAGGGAGGCGTAGCGGGGCATGTTGAGCCGGAGGTCGCAGGTGATCACCGCCGGGAGCTGCACCTCGACGATCTCCAGGCCGCCGTCCACCTCGCGGATCACCTTGGCCTTGCCGCCGTCCACCTCGAGGCCCGGCTTCTTCGCCTTCTCCTCCGCGGACTCGAGGCTCTCCACCTTGCCGGCGAAGGTGGCCTGGGGCCAGCCGAGGTAGGCGGCGAGGAGCTGGCCGGTCTGGTTCTGGTCGTCGTCCACCGCCTGCTTGCCGAGGATCACGATGTCGGGCTTCTCCCGCTCGACGATCTTCGCGAACAGCCGGGCGGCGGCGTCGGAGTCGATCGGCTTGGCGAGCTTCACCAGGATGCCGCGGTCGGCGCCCATCGCCATGGCGTGACGCATCTCGGTGACGAACTTGTCGTCGCCCGCCGCCGCCACCACCACCTCGCCGCCGAGCTTCTCCTTGAGCCTGAGCGCCTCCTCGACGGCGATCTCGTCGAAGGGGTTGGGCTTGTAGTTCATGCCCTCGAGGACGATGCCGCTGCCGTCGGGCTTGACCTTGATCTTCTGCTCCGGGTCCTCGACCCGCTTCACCGTGCAAAGGATCTTCACCGTGCCTCCTGCCGGCCTCCGGGGGGAGGCCGAACCCATGCGTCTCCGCAACATGCCCGTCCCGACGGGCGGCTTTCAACCCCGGTTTCCATCGGCGAGGAGCTCCCGGGCGATCACCAGCCGCTGGATCTGCGAGGTGCCCTCGTAGATCTGGATCAGCTTGGCGTCCCGGAAGAGCTTCTCCACCGGATACTCCTTCGAATACCCGTAGCCTCCGAAGATCTGCACCGCATCCGTACACACCTTCATCGCCGTGTCTGCGGCGAACCGCTTGGCGTACGAGGATACCAGGGTGTTTCGGATCCCCGCGTCGAGTTGTGCCGCCGCCTCGTAGGCGAGGAGCCGCGCCGCGTGGAGCTCGGTGGCCATGTCGGCCAGCAGGAACTGGACCGCCTGGAAGTTGGCGATGGGCTGGCCGAACTGCTGGCGCTCCCGGGCGTAGGCCAGGGAATGCTCCAGGGCCGCCCGCCCCACCCCCCCCGCCAGCATGGCGGTGAGGGGCCGGGAGTTGTCCAGGG
>JAEZJH010000607.1 GCA_023436385.1 Pseudomonadota bacterium | reverse complement strand
CACGCTCAGGGGGCGATCGCCATCACCGAACCCGGTGATCGGCTTGCTCCGGAACGGGCGATCGGCTTGCGCCGGGATAGGCGATCGACATCGCCGGAATACGCACGCTCGGCGAGGCGGGCGAGGTCGAGGTCGACCATCAGCCCGATCCCCGGCCTACTCCTCGACCTCCCGGTGCAGAAGGCGAGGCCCCCCCGGAGGTTCGGGAATCGCCTAGCTGGCGCGGACCCCTCGTGCGCGGAGATTCACCTGAACGACCGGGACGTACGAACCCGACCGGTCGGGCACCTTGCGGAGCTGGTCGAGCGCCGCGAGCGCCTCACGGAACCGACGGTCGAGGGCGTCACGGTACCGGCGGAAGCGGTTCGACTCCTTGTCCCCGCCGACGACGACCTCGTTGACCAGCTCGGCTCTGCGGGCCTCCATCGCTGCCCTCGCGGCACCCTTGAGCTCGACCAGGTGGCTGGCGACCATGCCGGCCATCGTGCCCAGCTTGGCGATGTCCGCCGGGTCCGCGTCGCCGACGGTGTTTGCTAGCAGCTCCTTCCACGTCCGGCTGAGATGGTCGAGGCCGGGGAGCGGCGCCTCCTCGTGCTCGTCGACCGCGGCGACCAGATGGAGCGTCGTGTTGACCGCGCCGGCAAGCATCGTCAGGTGCTCGTTCTTCGCGACCGAGCCCGCCGCGAAGATCTCGTGCATGGTGCGGATGGCGACCGTGGCCTGCTCGATCCTCGTCATCCGCTGCGCCTCCGCGGTCTTCGAGAGCGCCGCCTGCACGGCTGCTTCCAGGCGGCCCTTCTCCACGAGTTCGAGGCGACGCCGGCACCACCTGGCGTCGACAATGTCGAGGAGGAGGTCGACTTCGGCCTCGGTCGTGGGGGCCAGGTCCGCCGCCCACTTTTCGGTCTCCTGGCGGTACAGTTCGGGATCCTCGTTCTCCAGCAGCACGCGCTTCGCCCGGAGGCCGTGGTCGAGGCGGTTCATCGCGATCCTCGCCTTGCCCTCGGCCGACCGTGGCCCGGTGCTCTTCCTGCCGTTCTCGCGAGAGGTGCGCGACTGCGCCGGCGTGTTCGTCCTCATGTCTCAGCCTCCTCCGACTTCTACTCGTGTGGGAAGAAGAGTCTGGGTTGGGTTTGCGGTGGCACCTCTGGCACTTGTCACTGCCGGGGACGTGGGGGTGAAAGCAGTAATCAGGATCCAACTGCTTCACCCCCACGTCCGACCTTTGCTGCCTACCGGAGGTGACTGGTGACAGCGGTGACGGCGCCTACTCCGGTTCCACCGCGATCTTCGGGTTGACCTCGTAGATCCGCGTCCGCTGCCCGCCGTCGCCCTTCTCGGTGACGCGGAGCCACCCACGGGCGACGAGGATGTCGAGCGCCGACTTGATGGCCGTCCGCTCCTTCAGGTCGCCCCAGTGCTTCCGCTCCACGTCACGGGCCTTGAAGGGCCTGCGGAACGCGCCCTCGATGATCCGGTCGGCGAGGAGGACCGCGGGCGAACGCTGGTTGATGCCCCGGCCGTAGATCCTCCTCGCGTGCGCCTCAAGGTAGTGCGCCCACCGGAGAGCCCGCTCGGTCGCGGCCCTGGTGACGGGGCCGGGCGGGACGAGCCCGGCCGAGACGTCAGCGACGTGGAAGATCAGCGCGAGCGCCGGGACGAGGGAGCGGTACTTGGCAAGGTGCGCCGTGATCGCCGGCGGATCGTTCCGCCGCACCGGCGACTGGAGCAGGTCGTTCATCCACGCGAGGAACTCGGGCTGGGCGTCCGCCGCGAAGCGGAGGAAGGGCGGCTCGCCCGGCTGCACGGTGGCGCCGAACTCGGCCGCGTCGAGGTTCGCGAGCGCGTTGAAGATCGCCGCGGCCCTGCGGACGTTTGCCTCGTCCGGCGGACGGTCGACCAGATCAAAGGGCCGATCGTCGTCGACCTCGACGAGGAGCTGGAACCGCTGGAGCAGGCCGTCGTCATCGGCGGTCCGGATCGACTCGCGGACGAGCCTGCGGAAGGGGTAGGGCTGGATCCCGCCGAAGACGCTGACGCAGGCCGCCTGCACGCTAGTGAGCCCGCGGCCGATCCGGTCGGTGGAGAACGGCTGGTTGCCCTCCCACGCCTCCAGGAAGAACTGCCGCTCGCCCTCACGGCCCTGCTTGGTGAGGGCCTTGAAGAAGCCGGCCAGCTCGTCCCGGTAGAGGAGAACGCCGTACGGGTTCGCGCCGAGCACCTCGATCAGCTTCTCCGCGGTGATGTCGTTGACGACGTACCGCTTGGCCGTGGCCATCGGATCCCGGAGCTGGGCGAGCTGCGCCCGCAGCGGCTCCAGGCTCCCGCCGCTCTTCACTGCGTCCTTCATCCGCGCTTCGAGTTCGGCGAGACGAGTCCGGTAGACCATCGCGGCGAACTTGAGGTCTTCGCCGGCGAGCCGGGCCTGCGCCTGCTTCTCCAGGGCGAAGAGCGGATCGAACATCTTCTTGATGAGCGGGCTCTTCATCTTGCCGGGACCGCCGACCACGGCGCCCCAGACGTTGGGGACGACCAGCCAGTCGTCCATCGCCTTCGGGCGGATGTTGAGCTGTCGCCCGATGACCGAGCCGATCCCGACGATGGCGGCGACCGCGCCGTACTCGACGGGCGCACCCATCCTCGTCGCCGCGTCGACCACCCAGTCGCGGATCGAGCCGGGGAGGAGGAGCGCCGGGTCGAACGGCGGCACCGTCGCCTCCGTCTCGCCGACCTCCTGCGGCTCGGGCCAGTCCGCCACTCCCGAGAGCTCGGCGACCCTAGACGCCAGCGGCGTCGCGTGGTCGCAGGCGTCGCGCAGGTTCTTGACGAACTGCTGCGGGGACGCCTTGTGGAGGTCGTTGAGGTCCTTCACGCCGGAAAGGCGGACGGCGAACGCGGTCCCCGCCCAGCCCGTGGCCCGGATGGCCTGGTCGACCCCGCGAACGAACTGCACGCCGCCCCCGTCCGGCTCCTGGATCACGAAGATGGAGTCGAAGAAGGACAGGACCTCGGAGGTAATCGTGTTCGCTGCCTGCGTGGCGCCGGGGACCCCCAGGACCGGGAAGCCGTAGGGCCAGCCGCTCCAGACGTCGGACTCGCCCTCGACGAGGATGCACCACCGCTGCGCGAACCTCTCGTGGGACGGCACCGCCCAGAGGCCGTACACCGTCATGGTGGCGCCGGTCGCCCAGCGGCTGCCCTCCGTCGCCTTGAGCGCGACGCGACGACGGGTCGCGACCGGCCGCCCGAGGAGGTCGAAGTAGGGGATCGCGACCCCCTCGTCCGTGTCCTGGATGCCGAAGACCGACCGGAGGTCGTGCGAGGACAGCCGCTTGTCCGCGGCAAGTTCGTCGACCGTGATCGGCGGCTCGTGCCCCGCAAAGAAGTGATGGTGCTCCAGGTCGAGGGCGTCGGCGACGGCGTCGAACGTACAGCCCGCCCAGCACCGAACGACGATCCGCTGGTCCTCCCCGAGGCCAACGGAGAGCGACGGCTCCTTGTCGTCGTGCGCCGGGCAGCAGGCCGTCCACTGGTTTTCGCCGGTGGGCCGCACCTTGTCGAGCCAGCCCAGGAAGCGGTCAATCTTCATTGGGCACCTCGCAGTCGCCTCGGACGCTCGCGGTGAGGCGCGACTCGTTGGCGCGGCGCCGGATTCGTGCGAAACTGAGTTCGTGCATCGGGAGTCTCCCTTTCTCACTGCATGGGCCGCGCCGCGTGTCCCTGGCCGGAGCTCGGCGCGGTTCCGCCGTTAGTCCTTGCGGCTGTTCTTGCCGGCGTCGATCCAGGTCGTGATCTCGTCCCGGCGAAAGCGCACCACGCGCCCGCTCAGGCGAACGAACGGGATCACGCCCCGCGACACCCAGCCGTAGATCGTCGACCGCTTCACCTGCAGCAGCTCCTCGACCTCCCCGTAGGTCATGAGCAGCCGCTTCTCGTCCCTCGTCTCCTGGTGCATGGTCTTGTTCCTTTCCGACAGGCCTCTTCCTGCTGCCGTGAATTTCAATACGCCCCGCTGCTGGAGCGGACACGGCCGGGCAATCCCGGAAACTCCCTTGCGACGGAGGCGGCCAACACGCGAAGGCCCCACCACCCGATGGGCAGCGGGGCCTCGGTCGCCTGTCGGCAAAGGTCAGCCGCCGGCGAGAGGGATCACCTTCGCGCCCGGCCCGGTAGCGGCCCCGAGGCGCCCGTAGTCGGCGGCAAAGGCGTCGGGCGAGAGGTGGCTGTACCGCAGCGTCATCGCGGCGCTCTTGTGGCCGAGGACCTTCTGCAGCTTGAAGAGGTCCCCGCCGCCCATGACCCAGTGCGAGGCGAACGTGTGACGGAGGTCGTGGAAGACGATGTAGCGGTGCGAGCGCCCGCGTCGCTGCACGGTCGGGAACGCTGCGGCCTTGAGCACGCGGTGGAGCACCTCCTGGAAGACGCGGGCGGACGGCCCGTGCATCGTGTCGGCCTGGTTCGGGAACACGAGCTTGCCGGGGCACTTCAGCCGCCACTCGCGAAGCACCGGCAGGAGGGGGTCGAGGATCGGGACGTAGCGCACGTCGCCGGCCTTGGTGGGTCCGTCGAACGACCGCTGCACGGCGATCAGCCGGCCGTCGAGGTCGACGTCGCCCCACTGCAGGCCGGCGAGCTCGCCCTGCCGCATGCCGGTGTAGACCGCGGTCGCGTAGAGGGCGAAGACGAGGTCACCCTCGGCCTTCGCCGCCGCGAGGAAGCGGGCGATCTCCTCCTTGGTCCGCAGGTAGCTGAAGTCGGAGTCGAAGAGCGGGATGCGGGTCTTGTGGATCTTTGGAACGCGGGCGATCCAGCCGAGCTCGTGGCCGACGCGGAGCATGCTGATCAGCAGCGTCAGGATGTTGTTCACCGTCTTCGGGTCGAGGTGCCCCCGCTTGGCGATGAAGGCGTCCGCGTGGGCGAGGCCGAAGTCGCGGAGGCGGACGGTGCCGAGGTCCGGACGGATGTGACGCCGCACCAGGCTCTCGTCGTCCTTGGCACTCCGCTTCCTGGGGGCCCGGTGCTTGAGCCAGTAGTCGCAGAGGTCGCCCACGGACTTGTCCGGGGGGAGCGGGGAGCGGAGGCCCCGCTCGATCTCCGCCACCTCCTGCTCGTGCTTGCGCTGCGCGAAGAGGGCGTCCTCGCGGCGCTCGAAGATCTCGCTGTGCCGACGACCGTTCTCGTCGGTCCAGCGGACCCGCCACTTCCCGTAGTGCTTCGTCGGCTTCGCCATACCCAGCCCCGAGGCTAGGCCGAGCGAGGAACGGGTTCCCGGCCGGGGAATCGACGAAACTCCCCGGCGAGACCGACAGGACGGCGGGTGGCGCTTTGGCCCGAAATTGGCCCGAAAAAGAGAACGCCGGCTTAGGAAACTGACCCAAGCCGGCGTTCTTCTTTGGTTGCGGGGGAAGGATTTGAACCTTCGACCTTCGGGTTATGAGCCCGACGAGCTACCTGGCTGCTCCACCCCGCGACAACCGCCGCCGTGTTTTCCGTGGCGAGCGATGGGCGTTCTAACTGTACCGCCCCCGGCTGTCAAAGGAATTCGCACCGGCCCCGCACAAAACAACCGGGCAGCGATGGGCCCTCCCGGCAGGTCGCCCCCGCGGTCCCCGACGGGTATAGGATCCGGGTTGGCGACGGGTCCTTCGGAACGCCTCGCTCCCGCGGGCTCCGGCGCCGGAACGCAGCCGACGAAGCGTAGCCGGTAGTCCACTCCTGACCCGACGGGACCATGCGCAAGAACTTCGTCCTCGACACCAACATCCTCCTCCACGATCCGCAGGCGCTCTTCACCTTCGGCGAGCACAACGTGGTCGTCCCGATCTACGTCATCGAGGAGATCGACCAGTTCAAGCGGGACCTCTCGGAGCTGGGGCGGAACGCCCGTACCAGTGCCCGGCACCTCGATCAGTTCCGGGAGAAGGGGAACCTGGGGCAGGGCGTGCCGCTGCCGGGTGGGGGGACGATCCGGGTGCTCTTCTCCTCCCGGAACCTGCCGAAGGAGCTGGGTAACGGCGCGACGATGGACAACCGGATCCTCGCCGTCGCCCTCGACCTCCGGGAGAAGGAACCGGAGAACCCGGTCACCTTCGTCACCAAGGACACCAACCTCCGCATCCGCGCCGACGCCCTGGGGCTCCACGCGGAGGACTACGACGCGGAGCGGGTGGAGATCTCCGAGGTCTACTCGGGCGCCGCGGAGCTCCTCGTTCCCGGCTCGCTCATCGACGCCTTCTACGCCAACGGCGAGGCGGACATCGGCGCCCTCGAGGACGGCGAGCCCCGGCCGCCGAACGAGTACCTGGTCCTCAAGGACGAGGCGAACCCCAACCACTCGGCGATGGCCCGCTGGAACGCGGAGAAGAAGCGGGCGGTGCCGCTGATCAAGCTCCCGCGGGAAGGGGTCTGGGGGATCCGCCCGCGGAACAAGGAGCAGTCCTTCGCCCTCGACCTCCTGCTCGACGACTCGATCCGCCTGGTGACGCTGGTCGGCAAGGCGGGCACCGGCAAGACGATGCTGGCGATCGCCGCGGGCCTGGTGAAGACGATGGAGGAGAGCGTCTACCACCGCCTCCTGGTCAGCCGGCCGATCTTTCCGCTCGGCCGGGACCTCGGCTACCTGCCGGGCGACGTCGAGGAGAAGCTGAACCCGTGGATGCAGCCGATCTTCGACAACGTCGAGTTCCTGATGAATCTGTCCCGGGCCGACAAGAAGGCGGGCCGTGGCTACCATGAACTCATCGACATGGGCGTGCTCTCGATCGAGCCCTTGACCTACATCCGCGGCCGCTCGATCCCGCACCAGTACATGATCGTCGACGAGGCGCAGAACCTGACGCCGCACGAGATCAAGACGATCATCACCCGGGTCGGCGAGGGGACGAAGATCATCCTCACGGGCGACCCCTACCAGATCGACAACCCCTACGTGGATTCGACCAACAACGGCCTCATCCACGCGTTGAACAAGTTCAGGGGGGAGGGGATCGCGGGGCACGTGACCCTGACCAAGGGCGAGCGCAGCCAGCTGGCCGAGCTGGCGGCCAACCTGCTCTAAACCCGGCGGGAGGTGGAGATGGCGGAGGGCGGCGACGGGAAGACGGAAGCGGCGGTGGTCGACTATCCGTGCCTCTATCGGTTCCGGGCGATCGGCCACGCCGGCGCGGACTTCCCGGGTCACGTGCGGAAGCTGGTGGCCCGGGTAATCGGCCCGGTGGCCCCCGACTCGTGCAGCGTGCGGGCGAGCTCCGGCGGCCGCTACGAGAGCGTGACCGTGCACGTCCACCTCGAGAGCGAGGAGGCCCGGCGCGCCATCTACCAGGTGTTCTGGGAGGACGAGCGGGTGGTCTTCTACCTCTGACCGCGCGCCGACGGCAGGAACGAGAAAGGCGGTTCTCACTCCGGGTGAGAACCGCCTTTTCGCTTCCGGCGACCGGAGTTAGGCCAGGGCCGCGCTGAAGTCCACCAGGTCGACCGGGCTCGGGGCCACCGACAGCTCCACCTCGTCCCGGTAGCCCTCGGCGTCGCCGCCCACCTGGAACGGAAGCTTCTCCTCCGAGCGGATCACCACGGAGTCGGCGAGGAAGTCGTAGAGCCCGTCGTCGCGGAAGCGGCCGGCCCAGATCGAGTCGAGGTGGGAGAGGATCTTGATCGCCGGGAGGTCGGTGAGGCGGAGCTGCATCTTGCCGCGGCGCGAGCCGGCGTAGGGGAACATCCGGAAGCCGAAGCCGTAGTAGGGCACGGTGCCGGCGGCGCAGACCTTCGAGCGGCCGCGGAACATCACCTCGCCGGGCCCGAACTCGCGGACGGGCTTGCCGTCCTTGCCCATCAGGTAGGCGGTGCCGCCGGTGTTGACCACCTCGATCTCCGGCGACTTCCGGTGGGTGAGGACCCAGGGGAGGGTGCGGCCGGCGATCGCCAGCGCGTACCCGGGCCCGCCGGTGGCCAGGCTCTTCCAGCGGCCGGCGGCGAGCTTCTTCTTGGTCCGCATGTAGTCGTTCAGGACCTTGGCGTCGAGGCCGATGCCGGCGAACGGCGTGAGCCGGCCCTCGGCCTGGAGCAGGTCGACGCGGCGGACGTTGGGGACCTCGCCGGCCCGGGCGCGCAGGACGTCGTCGAGGATGCCCTCGCCGCCGGTGGCGCCGACCATCCCGGCGAGCGCGTTGCCGGTGCCCAGCTTGAGCACGCCGAAGCGGGGGCTCGCCTCGGAGCGCCGCAGGAAGCGGTGGATCTCCGTGACGAAGGAGACGAAGGTGCCGTCGCCCCCGCCGGTGAACACGGTCCGGTACTGGCGGTCGACCACGGTGCGGGCGATGTCGCGGGCGTCCTTCTCGCTGCGCGAGAGGAACAGGTCGTCCTCGGGGACCACGTGGCGGAGGGCGCTGTGGACGCGCCGGGAGACCCGCTTCGCATTGGCGTTGAGGAGGACGGCGACCTTGGGATTGGTGAGGGCGACGGAGGTCATCTCTCTGGGCGCTCCTGCGACCTGCCTAGACTAGGGATTTCCCTTGCCGGACGGCCGACTTGACGCACTGCGACGGGACTTCGCGTCGCCTCCGACGCACTGCACCACGCGTGCCATGAGACGGTTACAATCCCCGGATTGGCGGAAAAATCCCGTCTTCCCGGGGTGATAGCATCTGTTGCCTGAACAACCATCTATCGCCAGGTCGCCTTCCCGACCCGCGGTTTGGGAAGCGGTGGTGGCACCGCGCCGCGTAAACGCCTTCGCACTTCGGGGGAGTCGCGAGGCCGCCCGAAAGCATTTCCCCTCGCGTTGACACCCCCGATCACATGGTTACGTTGGCCCGCGTTCAAGGGGGCCGAAGTACCGGAAACCCCCAGAAATTTCGCCGGGCTAGGGCCCGGAGGGAGCTAGCCAAGGTGGGAAAGATCATCGGCATCGACCTCGGCACCACCAACTCCGTGGTCGCGGTGATGGAGGGCAAGGACCCGGTCGTGATCACCAACGAGGAAGGCAGCCGCCTGACGCCTTCGGTGGTGGCCTTCACGAAGACCGGGGAGCGCCTCACCGGCCAGGTGGCCAAGCGCCAGGCGATCACCAACCCCGAGCGCACCATCTACTCCATCAAGCGCTTCATGGGTCGGCGGTACGAAGAGGTGGGCGAGGAGACCAAGCTCGTCCCCTACCACATCGTCAAGGGCCCGCAGGGCGACGCCCGGGTGGACATCGACGGCACCCAGTACTCGCCGCCGGAGATCTCCGCCCAGATCCTGATGAAGCTGAAGCGGGCGGCCGAGCAGTATCTCGGCGAGCCGGTCACCGAGGCGGTGATCACCGTCCCCGCCTACTTCAACGACTCCCAGCGCCAGGCCACCAAGGACGCCGGCAAGATCGCCGGCCTCGACGTGAAGCGGATCGTCAACGAGCCGACCGCCGCGGCGATGGCCTACGGGATCGACAAGAAGAAGAACGAGAAGATCGCGGTCTACGACTTCGGCGGCGGCACCTTCGACATCTCGATCCTCGAGGTGGGCGAGAACGTAGTCGAGGTGCTCTCGACCAACGGCGACACGCACCTGGGCGGCGACAACGTCGACCAGCGGGTGATGGATTGGCTGATCACCGAGTTCCGCAAGGACACCGGCCTCGACGTCTCCAAGGACAAGATGGTCCTGCAGCGCCTCAAGGAGGCGGCGGAGAAGGCGAAGATCGAGCTCTCCTCGATGCTGGAGACGGAGATCAACCTGCCGTTCCTCACCGCCGACCAGTCGGGCCCGCGGCACCTGAACGTCAAGCTCTCCCGGGCCAAGCTCGAGTCGATGATCGAGGACCTGATCGAGCGGACGATGGAGCCGACCCGGAAGGCCCTGGCCGACGCCGGCCTCCAGCCCTCGCAGATCGACGAGGTGGTGATGGTCGGCGGCTCGACCCGCATCCCGCGGGTGGGCGAGGCGGTGAAGAAGTTCTTCGGCAAGGAGCCGAACCGCTCCGTCAATCCCGACGAGGTGGTGGCGATCGGCGCCGCGGTGCAGGCCGGCGTGCTCTCCGGCGAGGTGAAGGACCTCCTCCTCCTCGACGTCACCCCGCTCTCCCTCGGCGTGGAGACCCTGGGCGGCGTGATGACCCGGCTGATCGAGCGGAACACCACCATCCCCTGCAAGCGCACGGAGACCTTCTCCACCGCGTCGGACAACCAGACCTCGGTGGAGATCCACGTGCTGCAGGGCGAGCGGGAGATGGCCCGGGACAACCGCACCCTCGGCCGCTTCCACCTCGACGGGATCCCGCCGGCGCCCCGCGGGCTGCCGCAGATCGAGGTCACCTTCGACATCGACGCCAACGGCATCCTCAACGTCAGCGCCAAGGACAAGGCCTCGAACAAGGAGCAGAAGATCACCATCAGCCACTCCTCCGGCCTGAAGAAGGACGAGGTGGAGAAGATGGTGGCCGACGCCCGGACCCACGAGGCCGAGGACAAGGCGCGCCGCGAGCAGATCGAGGAGAAGAACAAGGCCGAGCAGCTGGCCTACCAGTCGGAGAAGCTGGTCCGCGAGAACGAGGACAAGCTCCCGGCCGACGTGAAGACGGCGATCACCGACGCGGTGAAGAAGGTCAACGACGCCAAGGACGGCGACATCGAGAAGCTCCGGGCCGCTGTCCGGGAGCTGGAGGCGGCGACCCACAAGGCGGCGGAGGAGCTGTACAAGGC
>JAEZJH010000579.1 GCA_023436385.1 Pseudomonadota bacterium | reverse complement strand
CGGCCCGGTATCTCGGGATGGGTCCCCGGGATACCAGCGCTGCCGCCTTCCGAGAGCCCTACGGCAAGGCGGCGAGCGCAGCCGCTACGCCTCGGGGTCCCGGAGCCCGAACTCCTTCATCTTGTTCTGCAGGGACTTCCGGGAGATCTTCAGCTTCTTCGCGGCCTGGGTGACGTTGCCGCCGGTCTCCTCGAGGGCCTTGGTGATCAGGTCGCGCTCGAGGGCGGCCGCCGCCTCCTTGACGATGTCCTTCATCGAGGCGTCGGGGACCGTGGCGACGGCGGCGGGACCGGCGACGGTGGTGGCGGCGGGCACGGGCACGGCGAGCCCGGCGGCGCGGCGGATCGACTCGGGGAGATCCTCGACCTCGATCCGGTCGCCCTCGCAGAAGAGCACCGTCCGCTCCATCAGGTTCTCGAGCTCGCGGATGTTGCCCGGCCAGTTGTGGGCCTGCAGCGCCTCCACCGCCTCGGGCTCGATCCCCTCGATCCGCTTGTTGAGCTTGCGGTTGTACTTGTCGAGGAAGCTCTGCACGAGGAGCGGGATGTCGTCCCGGCGCTCCCGGAGCGGCGGGAGGGAGATCGGCACCACGTTGAGCCGGTAGTAGAGATCCTCCCGGAACCTCCCGGCGGCGATCTCCTTCTGCAGGTCGCGGTTGGTGGCGGCGATCAGCCGCACGTCGACCTTGAGGGTCTTCACCCCGCCGACCCGCTCGAACTCGCTCTCTTGCAGGGCCCGGAGCAGCTTCACCTGCATCTCGATGGGGATCTCGCCGATCTCGTCGAGGAAGAGGGTGCCGCCGTCGGCGAGCTCGAAGCGGCCCGGCTTCGAGGCCACCGCGCCGGTGAAGGCGCCGCGCTCGTAGCCGAACAGCTCGGACTCCATCAGGTCCTTGGGGATGGCCGCGCAGTTGATCTTGATCAGCGGCTTCGACCGGCGGGAGGAGCCGGCGTGGAGCGCCTGCGCCACCAGCTCCTTGCCGGTGCCGCTCTCGCCGGTGACCAGCACCGTGGAGGGCGTGTCGGAGACCTTCTCGATCACCCGGTAGAGCTCGACGATCGCCGGGGAGCTGCCGACGATCCGGGCCGCCGGCCGCTCGCCGTCGAGCGGCGAGGCGACCACGCTGCTCCGGGAGAGGTCGTGGTGCCGGGCCGCCTTCCCGATCACCTGCTTCAGCTCCTCCTGCTCGAAGGGCTTGGTGATGTAGTCGAAGGCGCCGGCCTTGATCGCGCTCACCGCCGAGTCGACGGTTCCGTGGGCGGTGATCAGGATCACCGGGACGTCGGGGGCGCGGTCGAGGACGTGCTTCAGGACCTCGAATCCGCCGACCCTGGGCATCACCAGGTCGGAGACCACCACGTCGATGCCCCCGCGATCGAACAGCTCGATCGCCTGGGCGCCGTCGGCGGCCTGGACGACCTCGTACCCCTCTCGCTGGAGGGTGGCGGCGAGGACCTTGCGGAGGTTCGCTTCGTCGTCGACGACGAGGAGCTTCGCGGGCATGCGCAGGTACTACCACGATTTTCGGGACTTCGGGGGACCCGGCGCCCGCCGCCTTACCGGGCGGACGGCAGGGCGCCAGGTTGCCCTGGTACCGATTCGCTCGCGGCCCCGGCGAACCGACATCCCGTGGCGCTGCCACGGATTCCTGCCTCTCGGCAGGATTCCGCGAGGCCGAGGCCCGTAATCCGCTGCCCGGGTAGCCGCTTACCCGGGCTCGACGGTGCAGATCGCGTCCGGATGCTTGATCCGGAGCATCACCGCCTCGAGGACGCGGAACGGATGGTTCATTCTCTCCGCGCCCAGGTAGGCCACGGAGAGATCCATCGCCACCGCGAGGTCGAGGTTCTCCCGGCCGGTGGAGACCACCACCGCGATATCGCCCTTGAGCCGGTTCGACTGGTAGACGCCGTCGACCGCCAGTTGCTTGATCGTCTCGATCTCCAGGACCCCGGTCTTCTCGTAGATCCGGTGGAGCTGGGCGTAGAGCTTGGGCGAGGCGACCATCGCGTAGGGGCCGAAGTGGCCCATGGAGAGGAGCCGCTCCGTGGCCTCGACCACGTTGAGGAAGCCGTTGCCGGGGACCGACCAGTCCTTGAGGACCACCCGCTCCCGGCCCTTCACGTTGACGAGGCCCTCCACGCCCAGCTTCTCGTCGCCGTAGAAGACCAACTCGTCCTCGCGCTGGGCGCAGAACGCCGCCGCGCCGGCGGCCGAGGAGACGTCGAGGGGCATGTTGTTGGTGCGGGCCGCCTCGATGTCCCGCCAGTGGATCAGGAAGTCCTTGTAGACCAGGGGGATCGTCGAGAAGGTCCGGGAGTCCGGGACCACCCGGGAGGTTTCCGCCTCGCCGACCAGGTCGACCGCGCCCTTCTCCGCGCCGGCGTAGGTCTCATGGGCCACCGTCTGCACGCCCGGACCGAGGGGGCCGTAGAGGTCGATGAACCGGCGGGCCACCAGCACCCGCTTCGCCACCTGCACCACGGTGTCGTTCAGGCGCTGCCACTCCTCCTCGCGCAGCGGATTCTCGGCATGTCCCAGGAAGTCCAGCATGGTTCCCCTCCCGTACGGTCGGCTAGGTGCGTTTCAGACTGCCCACGGTCCAGCCCGTGGGCGCGGTCCCGCCGGCGGCGGGGGACGGGGCGGCCGCGGCCGCTGGCCCACGCGGCCGGCCCAGGAAGTGCTCGAGGGCACCGGGGTCGCCCAACTCCGCGTCCTGCTCGGCGTCGAGGCGGCGGAGGAGGGCGGTCGCCTCCGCGACGTGCTCCTTCTCCTCCCGGGCCAGGTGCCGGAGGAACGCCCGGACCTCTTCCGACTCGGCCTCCCGGGCGGACGCCTCGTATTCGCTGATGGTGTCGAGTTCCCGCGCCAGCACGGAGCGCACCCGCGCGGCGTCGTCGGCGGCCATTTCGTTGCCCTCCCGGAGCGGTATCGGGGGGCGAATCTGTCGGGGGGACGGTGGCCCGTCAAGGTCGCCGGAGGGGCGCGCCCGCTGCTGCCCGGGAGTCGACGTTCGCCGGCGCCGCCTCCTCGATCACCGCCGGGAGCCGGATCACGAACTCCGCTCCCTCGCCGGGGGGCCGGGCCGCCAGCGAGATGCTGCCGCCGTGGTGGCGGATCAAGCGCTGGCAGATGGCGAGGCCCAGGCCCGTGCCCTTCTCCTTGGTGGTGAAGAAGGGGACGAAGATGTTCTCCCGGTCCTCCTCCGGAATGCCAGGACCGGCGTCGCGCACCCGGATCTCCACCGACTCCGGCGGCCGGTGGAGATGCAGGCCCTCGTCGGAGACCGAGGTGACCACGGAGATCCGCCCGCCGTTCGGCATCGCCTGGATCGCGTTCCGGAACAGGTTGATCAGCACCTGCCGGAGCTGCTCCGCGTCGGTCTGGGCCCGGGGCAGGTCCGGCGCCAGATCGAGCGCCAGCTCCACCGACGGCGGCAGCTCCGCCCGCACCAGCTTCGCGGTCCGCTCGAGGACGTCGTTCAGGTCGGTGGGGGCGACGTTCGCCTTGAGGGGCCGGGAGTAGTCGAGGAACTGGGTGACCACGCCGTTGAGCCGGTCGACCTCCTCGACGATCACCTCGAGCCACTCGTCGTCCTCGCGGCCCTGTGGGGCGAGGAACTGGGCGGCGCCCTTGATCGCGCCCAGCGGGTTCCGGATCTCGTGGGCGAGGCCGGCGGCCATCTCGCCGAGGGCGGCGAGCCGGTCGCGCTCCTTCATCCGCTCGAAGAGCTTCGAGTTCTCGATGATCATCGCCGCTCGATCGGCGATGTCGAGCATCAGGGCGATCTCGTCGGACGAGTAGGCCTCGGGCAGCCGCTCGTCCCAGAGGTTGAGAAAGCCGAGGACCCGCTCGCCGTCGAGGAGCGGGATGGAGATCCCCGCCTTCATCGCCCCGAGGGCGCCGCGGATCGCCGAAAGCCGCGCCGCCTCCTCGGCGAGCTTCAGCGCCTCGCCGTCCCGGGCGCCGCGGGGGACCTGCCGCCCCGCCGGCCCCAGCTGCCGGGCCAGTTCCATGCTCCGCCGCTCCACATTCTCGAGGAGCACCGCCTTCTGCCCGGAGGCGGCGGAGGCGAGGAGGCCGCGGGCGGCGGTGGCGTCGAGGAAGGGCACCGGGCTCGGGCCGCGGTAGTCGAGGAGCGAGAAGCCCGGGCGCGAGTCGGCGAGGAGGTAGATCGAGGCGTGGGTCACCCGCCGCGACTCCTGCAGGCCGTCGAGGAC
>JAEZJH010000576.1 GCA_023436385.1 Pseudomonadota bacterium | reverse complement strand
ACTCAGGAGAAGCCGAAGCCCCAGAAGCCGGAGAAGAAGGAGCCGAAGGCGCCGGCGCCCAGCGACGACGGCGGAGACATCAAGCTGTAGCCCCTCACGGCCCCCGGCGGCACCGGGTCCGCCGGGGCCGCGGGGCCGCCAGGACCCTGGCGGTGAGCCAGCGATCGACGCCGGCGGCGAGGGCGCGGCCGAGCAGCGCCGGCGTCCCCGGGTCGAGCAGGAAGGCGATCTCGGCCGGGTTCGTGAGGAACAGGCACTCGACGAGCGACGCCGTCGTCTTCGTGTCCTGGAGAAAGGCAAGCCGCGTCCGGGCCACCATCGGCCCGGGGCACGGCGCGGGGCCGTGGTTCTTCGCCCAGGGCAGCGCCAGCGCAAGCTCGTCGGTGACCGCCCGGGCGAGCTCGCGCTCCCCCTCGTCGGCGGCGTCGTAGAGCGCCATGAAGCCCCGGCCCCGGGGATCGGGGATCAGCTCGAGATCGTCGCCGTCATGGTCCTCGTCGGCGGCGTCGACCTTCCGGAGGGCGTTCAGGTGGGGCTCGATCGCGCAGTCGGCCCCCGCCGCATCGACCCGCCGGGCCTTCTCGCCCAGGGTCGACGCGAGGAAGACCACCTGGTGGCCGAGCTCGTCGAGTCGGTTGGCCAGCTCGACCGCGATCCGCTTGGAGTAGGCCGACTCGACGATCCGGCCGCAGGGCGAGACCGCCCCGCTCTGCCCGACGTGGGCGCAGGAGACGACGACGAGAGACATATGGGAGACTCCAGCAGCCGGCGTTGCGCCGGCTGGGAGGTAGGATGGGAACCGCGATCGTTGTGGGACTGGGATGGGTCCTGGTGAGCCTGCTTGTCGGCTACATCGCAAGCGAGACCGACCGGTCGTTCCGGTTGGCCTTCTGGCTCTCGCTGTTCTTCTCGCCGGCAGTCGGGCTCCTCGTGACGCTGGTCGTCGCCTACGCAACGTCTGATCGCGAGCCGACCGAAGTCGAGCGCCGTCTCGCGCGAGAGCGCATGAGCCTCGGCCAGGGACCGACACCTCCCGCGGCCTGAGGCGAATCAGCCAGCGACGACGGTGAAACCGGGCGCGCGGTATGCTTGGAGCCAGGAGGGAGCCTACATGCGTCTCGCAACCCCTGCCTTGCTCGTATCCATGCTGCTGCCATCGTTTGCGGTCGCGGCCGAACCCACCTACCCGCGGGTCGTCCGTCGCGACGGCCAGGTCTGCGTCCAGAACCTCGACGCTTCCGGGGCCGTGGTCGAGTCCTGCCGGAACGAGGGTGATTCCTGGACCGGCCGCGAGAAGGCGAAACCTCAGGCGCTCCCTGCCGCCGGCGAGGCGCAGCCCATCCCGGCATCGCCAGCAGTCGAAGAGCCGGTGTACAGCGAACGAGGGGGCGGCAACCCAGTAAGGGTCGGACGCCTTCACGGCGAGGCGCACGCGGAGGGAGGGAGGTACTTCGCCGGGTCATTCGTCTCGTCTGCCCTGGCCGGCCCCGGGCTCTGGCTCTCCTGGGCGATGCTGGCGGGCGCCTCGGACCCGACGCCCCCTGGGAACGCCTCCTGGGAGAACCCCGTCAACGAGGCCGCCTACCGGCAGGCGTTCAAGGAAGAGGCCCGCGACCGCCGCTTCTGGAACGCCATGGGTGGAGGGGCCATCGGCACCGCCGTCTTCATCGGCCTCGTCCTCCTGGTGGCGAACTAGCCGGCGCCGACGGAGAAACCCGGCTGCCCCGACCTGAACTCGCCCGTCGTCTCGTCGCAGGCTGTCAGGTACCGCTCGTTCTTCTCGTTGGTCTCCTGGCTCTTCAGGATGTGCCAGGCTCTGTCGAGCACGGGCGTCCAGGACTGTGCCGGCGGAAGCGTCTCGGTCGACGCGAAGGGATAGTCGACGCGGAAGTAGTGCTGGTCGATGACCTGGACGATCCGGCGGGCAATCCGCCGGTTCGCCGGGTCCACGGCGCCGGGCGTGTGCAGGTGCATCCCGACACATGCGGGCCCGATCATGCCGGCGGTGAGGCAGAGCACCTGGTCGGACCCGGCGTAGACGGTGAGGTACGCGGTCCCCGCGATCCCGACCCAGTTGTCGACAGAGTCGAAGAGGCACTCCCGCAGGACCTCGAGCGCGCCGCAGTCCTCGATCGTGACGATGCAGTACTCGGAGGACTCGTCGTCGTCGGTGCGCTCGAGCCGGACCAGCCGGCGCTGGTAGCCGGTCCCGTCGCCTCTCCCCGCGCCCAAGGGATAGGTGAGTCGGAAGAGCTGGCCTCGCTCGTAGGTGGCCCAGACGTTGGTGCTCTGGAAGCGAATCCTCCGCACGGGCCAGGCCATTCGCGCCCCGAACGCCGCGACCGCGTCGTACACGCGGTCGGGCCGGAGGCAGCCGGCGGCGATGGTGTGCTCGAGACGCTCGGCCAGAGGGACCTTGGCGTTCGCCGGAACCAGCTTCGGGAAGACGAACCCGGCCCACGTCTTGCGCTGATCCTCCGTCCACTCGAGAGCCACGTCGACCACGGGCGAGCCCCGCTGCCCAGGGTCGTTCGGGACCGTCTCCTCGAACCCGCCCAGGATATCAGCCGGCGTGATTTCCGGCAGGCCGGCGGCGATTGCGTCCCGCTCGGCCTGGGAGAACTGGCCGAGCACGGCGACGTGAACCTTGCCATCGAGGCCCACCCACCAGCCCACGGGCCAGGCCGCGAGAACCGACCCCACCAGCTCGGCTAGTGTCCCCTCGCCGGCAACGCAGACGTAGACCGCGCCGGCCACGGGGAGCGCCAGGCGGGCGCGGTCGAACGAGGCGGCATCGACCGCCGCGGCTCCGGCGACGGAGTGATCGACGAGGAGGCGGCGAACGATCTCCGTCGGCGTCTGCGGGGTGTTCGGGTTCCCCCACGACAGTGGATTCTCCGGCGGCGGCTCGATCCGGAGGTCGCGGAGCTCCCGCGCCGCCGGCGTCTGCAGCTTCACCGCCACCAGCCAGACAGGCCCAGCCGGAGCATCGTCCCCGTAGTCGACCTCGACCTGGAAGCTGTAGAGCTCCCACCAGGTGGCCGGGTTGAACGCCACCACCTCGCCCTCGACCACCCGGCTCAGCTGCCAGGATCCGGCGTCCTTCAGGTACGGCTCCGAATACGCGGCGAACGCCAGCCACCATCCACCGGTCTCGTCCCCGGTCGAGACTGCCGCGAACGGCAGGACGGACCCGTAGTAGAAGGGAACGACGCGGGCCTGGTCCTCCACACGCTGCAGGTTTCCGGCGATCTCGTACCAGTCCCCCGCCTGCGGAGCCGATAGCAGGGCTCCGTTTCGATCGCGGTGCTCGCCGGCGGCGAGGAAGGCCGAGTTCAGCAGGCCGCGGATCCGGACCAACTTGGCGGGACGCCCGAGGATCGACTGCTCGATCGATCCCATGGGCACGATGATGTTCCCGTCGTCGTCCCGCCGGACGGACCCGGCGCAGACCAGCGGCGGCGTGTACGGATCCTCGTGGCAGACCCCGGCGGCGTCGACGTAGCCGTCGAAGAGCTGGCCCGTGAGGTTGAGAAATCCGTCCCCGGCAAACTCGCGCGCCGGGTTCGCGGGGTCGTCGCTTCCGACGAAGAAGGGAGAGAGGCCGTGGTCCTGGTCGGCCAGCGTGAGTTCCACGTTGGCGCGCTCGGGCAGGCCACCAAGGGTCTCCGCGAGGCCGTTGCTCGAGCGGCCGCAGGAGAGCAGCCGTGGCTCGAGGAGTCCGTCCGGGTGGGCGACGGCGGCGGTCGCCCACCGTACCTGGCGGCCGGACGCCATCGCGCCCCGGAAGACGACGTACCGCGTCCGCGCCGCCTTGCGTGCCTCGTCTTTCGCGCTCATCCGCGCGGCCTCCCGGTGATCACCAGCCCCACCGTGGACACGTGGTCGAACTGCTCTGGACTCGCCAGAATGGAGTGCATCACCTCGATCTCCCCGTGGCCGTTGGAGTTCCACTTCATCGGCGTCGTCATCTCCTTGGGGATGTAGGAGCCGGAGAAGCGGATCGACACGAGGACACCGGTCCAGGTCCAGTCCTGGGGGAGGTCGAAGGTGATGAGCGATCGGTACTCGGCGTCCTGCAGCTTCTGCATCGCCGCCCACTCGATCGTGGTCTCGAGGCCCGCCTGCCAGACCACGTACCCGGTGGCGTTGCGAGACAGCCGGGTGAGGAGCGCGACGCAGAGGGGGGCATCGTAGAAGAGGTGCTTCCCCGTGGCCGGGTCGTGACCCGCGTCGAACTGCGTCTTCAGGTCGGCGCACGACGCCCGGAGTTTTCGCCGGTGCTCGGCCGTCTCCGGACCGTCCACCGCGATCCGGTTCCGCACCCCGAGGCCGGTCGGCGGAGTCGAATCGCCGCGCCCCGCCTCACCGGGTGCCCTGGCCCGGGCGAACACTCTGACGAAGAAGGACGTGCCCTCGAGGTACGAGTCGTATCCCCCGTGACGGATCGACCATACCCGGCACGTCGTTGGCGTTCGGCTGCCGTCATCCCGCTCGACGAACTCGACCTGGGTGGAGCCGATGCCGGTGAAGACGGGGAACCACTCGTCGCGGTGGGAACAGGGCACGGCGAGTTGGAGCCGGAAGTCGCCGGGGCCGAGAGTGGTGACGCCGGCGATGTTCGATGCCCCCGGATGCACGTGGTAGCCCGTGCCGTCCCACTCGACGAAAGCCGCCGCGAGCGGAAGCAGCGGCTGCGCGTGCTCGAGGTCCAGAGGCCGGTGCTCCTGAGCGTAGGCGTACTGGTACAGGTCGCCGAACCGGGGCACGTCGTTGAGATGCTCAGGGGTCACCGGGGTCCCGGCAGACGGGCCGGCCGGCATGGCTGGGAGGATGGACATCGGTCACCAGGAGAAGAGGTTGATCACCGTCGGGTCGGCCCACTCTTGGATCGTCGGTTCGGTGTAGGTGTTGTTCCGCCGGGAGGAGACCCGGAAGTCCCGGCCGCCCAGGTGCTCGAAGCTCACCACGAACCCTGGCGCGTAGACCTCCCCGACGAGGACGGTGCCCGGGGGATCGTCGAGGAGCCGGAAGTCGATCTCGCCGAGGGTGCTGCCGGTGATCTCCGCGAAGGGCCGCTCTGCCGACAGCGTGTGCCCCCGCCACGACCACCAGGCGATGTAGAAGTCGCCGAGCGGGCCCGAGCCGATTTCGATGTGAGCGAAGGGCATCTTCGGCCCGAGGTGCTCGCCGTTGGGCCCGTGCTCGTTACGCTGCGCCGCGTGCGCCCCGCCCGTCCAGTCCGCCTCCTCGTTGAATCCGGTGAGGTCCGGCGGCTCCGCGGCGGGAGGCTCCACGCCGCGATGGTCGCGCATCCCGTAGGCGAGGGTCACGACGGAGGAGCCCATCCGCCGGGGTGGGTAGAGCAGATCAGCCACCGAGGATCCTCCCGCTCTGGGTGAAGCCGAGCGACCCTCCGCGCCAGAGCTGGTCGGGCTCGATCTCGTCGCCGGCTTCGTCGTCGAAGCGGCCGTGGTAGACGCCGGCCTGGTAGTCCTCCTCGAAGAGAAGCACCGCGGGGCGATGGCCGCCCTCGACTGCATCCAGGAGGGCGTTGAAGGCCGTCGCCTGGGCGCCGCTCATCGGCGGGAATTCGAGGTCGAATCGCATCCGCTTCTCGCCCCGCTTCGTCGACCAGGAGGAGCCGCCGCGGGCCTCGTGCCGGACGGTGGCCCGTAGCGGGCGGCGCGCGACCCGCCGTGGATTGACCGGGAGCTCGAGGGCCGTGCCGGCCCATAGCTCGCCGACCTCGAGCGTGCGGGCGAGGCCATCCTGCACCGGGAAGTCGATCCGGACCCGGCGGGCCTGCGTCGCCGGCAACACCAGGGCGCCATCGCCAACGGAGTCGAGGGCGATGGCGCCCGCCGCGCCGGAGCCGTTG
>JAEZJH010000565.1 GCA_023436385.1 Pseudomonadota bacterium | reverse complement strand
GCGGACTACGGGGCCGAGCGGGGCCGGCCGGCCTTCGCGGACGGTGCCGGGACGCCGGGCGTTCGGGCGCCGGCCGGGCGGGCGCCCGGGATTCCGGCCGTTCCAGCCCGGAACGAACCGCCGCCCTCGAAGCTGGAGATCGGCCTCGCCGCGATCCTGCTCGCGTACCCCTCCCTGCGGCAGCCGCTGGCGGGCCGGGCGGCGGCGCGGCTCTCCCACGCCGGGCTCCGCTTCGTCGCGGCGCGGCTGGGCGATCCGGCGGCGGGCGAAGAGGTGCTCGAGGAGATCGAACCGGCGCTGCGCCGGGTGCTGGCGGCCCGGGCGGCCGCCCTCTCCGGGCGCGATCCGGTGGCGATGTGGCGGGAGGCGGAGGACGGCCTCCTCGCCCTCGAAGAAGCGGGGATCAGGGACGACCTCGCGGCTGTTCTGGCGGATCGGGACGCCGCGGCGCAGGACCTGGCCCGGGCCACCGACGAGCGGAGCCGCGGGGAGATCGAGGCGTACCTCGCGGAATGTGCCGGTCGGATCGGCGCCCTCCGGCAGAGGCGAGAAGAGATCCGGGCGAAGCGCCGGGGTGAGGCGTGAGCCCGACGCGGCAGAAATACGGCGGGAGCGTGTCGTTCCGGGCCCGTGCCCGCCGGCACGGGAAGGGACGGGGCACTTGAACCCGTTTCGATACGTCAGAAAGACCCTCGGGGATCTGGCCGCGCGCGCGGCAGGTCCGCGAGTCGACGCGAAGACCGGCCCGCAGGCGGCCGGGGACGCGGACCCAGAGGAGACGATTTCCATGGCGCAGACGACGAGGCCTTCCGCGAAGAAAGAGCCGAAGAAGACCGGCGCGAAGGCCCCGAAGGCCGAAGCCAAGAAGACGGCCCGGCCGGTCAAGGAAGAGAGCCGCAAGGTCGTCGCCCGCGCCGCCGGCACGACGAAGAAGGCCGAGGCCCGCACCGCGGAGCCCCCCAAGGCCCCCGCCAAGAAGGCGGCCGTGCGCAAGGCGGAGCCGGTGAAGCCCGAGGCCAAGCGCGAGGCCGCGAAGAAGCCCGAAACCAAGGAGAAGGCGCCCCGCCGGGTGAAGGTCACCGCCAAGGTCGAGGCGCTGCCGCCGGAGGAGGCCGACGAGGTCGTGGCCGAGGAGGCCTTCGACGACGTCCCCGCCAAGGCGGCCAAGGCCAAGGCCGACAAGGGCCCGAAGAAGAAGCTCACCGAGACCGAGCGCCAGCGCCTGCCGTTCCCCGGGGAGGACCCGGAGGACGAGGACGAGGATCTCAGCCTCACCCTCGATGACGACGATGACGACGAGGGCCGGGCCTCCGACCGCAAGGAGGTCAAGGCGCTCCTGGAGATGGGCCGGGAGAAGGGCTTCCTCACCTACGAGGAGGTCAACGACAACCTCCCCGCCGACATCGTCTCCTCCGATCAGATCGACGACGTGATGTCGATGTTCGGGGAGCACGACATCCCCGTGGTCGACGCCGCCAAGGTCGGCTCCGCCGCCGAACCCAAGCCCACCCTCGCCGCCCCGGAACCGGAGCCGTCGAAGGAGGAGGAGGAAGAGGAGGAGGAGGAGCCCGGGTACGCGAAGAGCAACGACCCGGTGCGCATGTACCTGCGCAAGATGGGCTCCGTCTCCCTGCTCACCCGCGAGGGCGAGGTGGAGATCGCCAAGCGGATCGAGGAGGGCGAGAACCAGATCCTCCGGGCGGTGCTCCACGCGCCCCTGGCGATCGCGGAGATCGTCGAACTCGGGGAGAAGCTGGCGAAGGGCAAGATCCGCGTCCGCGACGTGGTCAAGGACGCCCCCGAGACCCCGGCCAACGAGGAAGCGGAGGCCGAGGCCGAGGACGGCGAGGACGCCGAGGGCCAGGTGGCCAAGACCGGCGCCGAGGCCGCCAAGACCGAGCAGGTGGTGAAGACGATCGAGAAGATCCGCCACCTCTACAACGAGCTGCAGCGCATCGACGAGACCCTGGAGAAGACCAAGGTCTCGGAGACCAAGCGCAAGGAGCTCCGCCTCGAGAAGAAGACGCTGCAGGCCGAGATGGCCCAGGCGCTCGAGGAGCTGAAGCTCAACAAGAAGCAGATCGACCGGATCGTCGGGCGGCTCAAGGGCCTGATCCGCCGGGTCGAGGAGGCGGAGGGCGAGCTCGCGGAGCTGGAGAAGCGCCTCGGCCACCCGGTCCGGGACCTCAAGGTCGTGCTCAAGGACATCCAGGGCGATCCGAAGAAGGAAGAGAAGGTCGCCAAGAAGCTCGGCGTCAACCGCGACGAGCTCGAGGAGATCGAGCGCCAGATCCGCAGCGCCTCCCGCAAGCTGAAGAACGTGGTCGAGGAGGCGATGATGGAGAAGGACGGCGTCGAGGCGCTGCGCCGGACCTACGACGCCCTCGTCACCGGCGAGAAGATGGCGGAGCGGGCCAAGGCCGAGCTGGTGGAGGCGAACCTCCGCCTGGTGGTCTCGATCGCGAAGAAGTACACGAACCGCGGCCTGCAGTTCCTCGACCTGATCCAGGAGGGGAACATCGGCCTGATGAAGGCGGTCGATAAGTTCGAGTACAAGCGCGGCTACAAGTTCTCGACCTACGCCACCTGGTGGATCCGCCAGGCGATCACCCGCGCCATCGCCGATCAGGCCCGGACGATCCGCATCCCGGTCCACATGATCGAGACGATCAACAAGCTGATCCGCACCAGCCGCTACCTGGTGCAGGAGATCGGCCGGGAGCCGACGCCGGAGGAAATCGCCGAGAAGATGGAACTGCCGCTCGACAAGGTGCGGAAGGTCCTGAAGATCGCCAAGGAGCCGATCTCCCTGGAGACGCCGATCGGCGAGGAAGAGGACAGCCACCTCGGCGATTTCATCGAGGACAAGGCGATCGTCAGCCCGTCCGACGCGGTCATCAACATGAACCTGGCCGAGCAGACGAGGAAGGTGCTCGCCACCCTGACGCCGCGCGAGGAGAAGGTCCTCCGGATGCGCTTCGGCATCGGGGAGAAGAGCGACCACACGCTCGAAGAGGTCGGCCAGGACTTCGAGGTCACCCGCGAGCGCATCCGCCAGATCGAGGCGAAGGCGCTCCGGAAGCTCCGGCATCCGAGCCGGTCGAAGCGGCTGAAGAGCTTCGTGGAGTTCTAAGCAGGAGAGCGCCGGGGGCGGGAGCGCCGGCGCTCCCGTCCACTGGCTGACACTGGGCGGGGGGCAGTGGTATAGGGCGCCGGCAGGCGGAAAGGTGGACCCCGCGCGAGGGCCCATAGCTCAGCGGTAGAGCCGTCGACTCATAATCGAACAGACGCAGGTTCAAATCCTGCTGGGCCCACCAGATACACACGGGATCGCGCACCAAGGAGCGGAAGTCGGTGGATAAGCTGAAGGCACTCGAGGATTTGCAGAAGGTCGACGTCCAGATCGCGGAGCTCGACCGGACCGGGTCCGAGCATCCCAAGCAGCTCGCCGAGATCGAGGCCCAGCTGAAGACCGCCCAGGCGGCCGTGGACGCGGAGCGGGCCCGCCTGGCCGAGGTCGAGCGGCAGAAGAAGACCCTCGAGGAGCAGCTCGCCGCCGACAAGGAGCGGGTAAAGAAGTGGGAGGGCCGCCTCTCCGAGCAGCGCTCCACCCGCGAATACAGCGCTCTCGCCCGCGAGATCGACATCGCCAAGAAGCAGAACACCACCACCTCCGAGGAGATCGTCTCCCTGGCCAAGCAGGCCGAGGATCTCCACCTCGCGGTGACGGAGCGGCTGGCGGACTACGACCGGGTGGCCGCGGAGATCGGCGGCAAGGCCGCGTCGATCCGCGGGGCGCTCGAAGAGGTGGCCGGCCGGCGTCGGGCCCTCGAGGAGAAGCGCGCGGCGGCGGCGTCCAAGGTCGACGCGGTGATGCTCCGCCGCTACGACCAGATCCGGAAGCGCCGCGGCACGGTGGTGGTCCCGGTGGTGGGCGGCGCCTGCAAGGGCTGCAACATGAACGTGCCGCCGCAGTTCTACAACGAGCTGCGCGCCTCGAAGAAGCTCGACGTCTGCCCCTCCTGCGGCCGGATGATCTACGCCGCCGAGGCCTTCGAAGACCGCGCGCAGCTCTGACCGTCGTCCCCCGGGACGGCGGTCTGCTGCTTAACGAGACCACGCCGGGCCCCGACCCCGGGGCCGGGCCCGGTCCCCCCCCGGCGCCGGCAGGCCGACGAGGATTCCGCCCATGGCCGATCGTCCCTCCCCGGCGGAGGTGCTCCGC
>JAEZJH010000504.1 GCA_023436385.1 Pseudomonadota bacterium | reverse complement strand
GCCCCAGGGTGAGGGCTTCCGGGGGCGGCGCCGCGGCGGGGCCGGGCGTGGTGGGCGCGGCCGGCAGCGTCGGCGCGGGCGCCTTGAGCGCGGCGTCGGCCAGCTGGGAGAGGTGCAGCTCCACGTCGATCCGGTGGCCCAGGTCGTCGAGATCGACCGGCACGTCTCCCAGGGAGATCGGTCCGCGGGACGAGGTCCGGGCGAGGAGCCACGCCGCCCGGATGCCGCTGTCGTCGCCCTCGAGAACCGCCGTGCCGACGCCGGCCAGCTCCACCTTGGCCACCGCCAGGGCTCGCTCGGCGTCCAACTCGGCGGGGAGTCCCAGGGCCCGGAACTTGGCCAGGCAGACCCGGGTCGCCGCCACCCGTTGCTCGAGCGTCGCCTGCAACCGCGCGAACAGCTGACCGATCCGTTCCAGGTCGAAGAACGGCAGCGGTCGGTGGGACGCCAGCAGCGGCGGCGCGAGGAACCGGAGGTGGTCGTGTCCCTCCGCCGCGAAGCGGATCCGCTCGAGCGGCCGGCCGGAGATCGGGTTCACCACGCTGCCGTCGTTGAGGAGCTCGCCGATCAGCTCCTGGCCGTCGGCCGTCGGCGTCGCGGAGACGCCGAGGGAAGCGAGCTTGCGTCGGGCGATCTGGTGCAGCCGACTCCTGGGTACACGAGACTCGTTCACGAGCCGCGTCGCTCCTCCCGCCCCGTTGAATTTTCCTTACATTAGCAGAATTGTGGGTCCCGGAGGAGTTCCCGGGCGATCACCATGCGCTGGACCTCGCTGGTCCCCTCGCCGATCTCGCAGAGCTTCGCGTCCCGGAGGTACCGCTCCACCGGGAACTCCTTGGTGTAGCCGTAGCCGCCGTGGATCTGGATCGCCTTGTTGCAGGCCCGCATCGCCGCCTCGGCGGCGAAGAGCTTCGCGGCGGAGGCCTCCCGGGTGAACGGCCGGCCCCGGTCGGCGAGGTCGGCGGCGCGCTGCACCAGGAGCCGCGCCGCGTCCAGCTCCGTTCGCATGTCCGCCAGGTAGAAGCGGATCGCCTGGAAATCGGCGATCGGCCGGCCGAACGCCTGGCGCTCCTTGGCGTAGGCGAGGGATTCCTCGAGGGCGCCGCGCGCCAGCCCCACGGCCAGGGCGCCGATGGAGATCCGGCCGCGGTCGAGGATCCGCAGGGTGTCGGCGTAGCCCCGGCCCTCGGCGCCGAGGCGGTTCGCCGCCGGGATCGCGCACTCCTCGAACACCAGCTCCGCGGTGTCCGACGAGCGCATCCCCATCTTCCCCTTGATCGGCGCCGCCCGGAACCCGGGGGTGCCCGGCTCCACCAGGAACGCGGTGATCCCGGCCCTCCCCTCCTCCGGGCTGGTGGAGGCCAGCACCACGTAGATCCCGGCCACCGTCCCCTGGGTGATCCACATCTTCGTACCGTTCAGGATCCAGCGGTCGCCCTGCCGCACCGCCCGGGTGTGCATCGCCGCCGCGTCGGAGCCGGAGCTGGTCTCGGTGAGCGCCCACGCACCCAGGAGCTCGCCGGTGGCGAGCCGGGGGAGCCACCGCCGCTTCTGCTCCGGGGTGCCGAAGTGCCGGAGGTGACCGGTGGCGAGGCCGTTGTGGGAGGCGACGGTGAGGGCCAGCGAGCCGTCGAAACGGGCCACCTCCTCGACCACGGTGGCGATTCCCAGGGCGCCCAGGTCGGTGCCGCCGTACTCCTCGGGGACGTTCATCCCGAACAGCCCCAGCTCGCCCAACCGGCGCACGGTCTCCATCGGGAAGACCTCGGCGTCGTCCCAGGCCCGGGCCCTCGGCTTGACCTCGGCCTCGCAGACCTCGCGGACGGTGCGCCGCAGCTCGGCCAGCTCGGCGGGAAGCTCGAACTCCATGGAGACCTCCGGGGGTTCGAGCTTGGTTAAGCGTCTCCCCCCCGGCCCGGCAACGTGCGCCCGGGCTCCGGTGGGGGCCGGACTTAGACGGGGGTGATCGCGTGCTTCTTGCGCGGCCGCTCCTCGCGCTTCCCGGCGTAGCGTGCCAGCCGCAGCGCCAGCTCCGCCCGGAGCTGTCGGGCCGGGACGATCCCGTCCACCACCAGCTCGGCGGCGAGCTTCTGCACGTCGAGGTCCCGCTTGTACTCGTCCCGGAGCCGGGCCACGTAGGCCGGGCGCTCCTCCTCCGGAGTCTCCTGGATCTTGTTGAAGTAGACCGCGTTCACCGCAGCCTCCGGGCCCATCACCGCGATCATCGCCCCGGGGAGCGCCAGGGTGCAGTCCGGGGAGAAGCCCGGACCGCCCATGGCGTAGAGCCCGGCGCCGTAGGCCTTGCGGACGATCACGGAGATCTTCGGGACGGTGGCTAGAGAGACCGCGGCGATCAGCTTCGCGCCGGCGCGGATGATCCCGGCCCGCTCCACCTTGGTCCCGATCATGAAGCCCGGCACGTCGGCGAGGTAAACCAGCGGCACGTTGAACGCGTCGCAGAGCTGGATGAACCGCGCCGCCTTGTCCGCGGAGTCGACGAACAGCACCCCGCCCTTGTGCGCCGGCTGGTTGGCGACGATCCCCACCGGCCGCCCGTCGATCCGGGCAAAGAGGGTGAGCACCTCCGGGGCGAAGAGCGCCTTCACCTCGAGGACCGAGCCCTCGTCCACCAGGGCGTCGACCAGCTTCCGCATGTCGAACGGCTTGTTCTGGTCGGCCGGGACGATCGCCTCGATCGGCCCCGTCTCCTTCGGCGGCCTGGCCTCGGCCCGGGGCGGCGCCCCCTCGCAGCTCCCGGGGAGGAGCGCGAGGTACCGCTTCGCCCACTCGATCGCCTCGTCCTCGGTCTTCACCAGCACGTCGCCGCAGCCGGAGACCGAGCAGTGCATCCGGGCGCCGCCCATCTCCTCGAGCGTCACCTTCTCGCCGATCACCATCTCCGCCATGCGCGGCGAGCCCAGGTACATCGACGCGTTCCCCTCGACCATCACCACCACGTCGCAGAAGGCCGGGATGTACGCGCCCCCGGCCGCCGAGGGGCCGAAGAGGAGACAGAGCTGCGGGACCAGGCCGGAGAGCTGCACCTGGTTGTAGAAGATCCGCCCCGCGCCCCGCCGCCCCGGGAACATCTCCACCTGGTCGGTGATCCGGGCGCCGGCCGAATCCACCAGGTAGAGGAGCGGGCAGCGGAGGCTCCGAACCGTCTCCTGGATCCGGATGATCTTCTCCACCGTGCGCCGGCCCCAGGAGCCGGCCTTCACCGTGGAGTCGTTGGCCATCAGCGCCACCGGGCGCCCGGCCACGGTGGCGGTGCCGGTGATCACCCCGTCGGCGGGAAGCTCGGGATCGAGGGCGTTGGCGAAGAGCCCGTCCTCGACGAAGCTGCCCTCGTCGACGAGGCGGCGGATCCGCTCCCGGGCGAAGAGCTTCCCCTCCGCGGCGTTCTTCTCGGGGTACTTCGGGGCGCCGCCGCGGTGGATGGGCGCGGCGGCCTCCTCGAGGCGGTCGTCGGGGCCCTGCGCGGGCGGATGGCTCGGGG